>JAJXTK010000098.1 GCA_021783935.1 Myxococcales bacterium
CGCAAGGAGCTCTACGAGTCGTGGGCGGTCGCCCGCCGTGCGCGCCGCCGCTTCCGAGGTGGGCGCGTGGTGGACCTGGCATGCGGGCACGGGCTCGTCGCGCAGCTGCTGCTCCTGCTCGATGATTCGTCCCCTTCCGCGCTGGCCGTGGACCTGCGCATCCCCGAGAGCGCGTCGAAGCTCGCCGACGGGATGGCGCGCGCTTGGCCGCGGCTCCGAGGGCGCGTGGCGTTCGTTGCGGCGCCGCTCGACGAGGTGCCGATCGAGGCGGGCGATCTCGTCGTCTCGGCGCACGCGTGCGGCGCGCTCACCGATCGGGTGCTTGCGCGCGCGATCGCGGCCAGGGCGCGCGTGGTCGTGCTGCCGTGCTGCCACGATGAGGTGACGTGCGATGCGGGGGGGCTCTCGGGCTGGATGGACCCATCGCTCGCGATCGACGCGACGCGTGCGGCGCGGCTGCGCGCGGCAGGCTTCGCGGTGCACACCCAGACGATCCCCAGCGCGATCACGCCCAAGAATCGGCTGCTGATCGGTTGGCCGAATGGTGCGTGACTTGCTCGCGAGCGCGGCCATGCCCCGATCGTTCCTCCTGCTGGGCCTCTCGTGCATCGTCCTCGCGCCGTTGGAGTAATCCAAACCGAGCGAGAGCACCCCGGCGCCCGCAAGCTCTACGTTCGCGAGCGCAGCGAGTGCGCCGGCACCTGCCGCCGCACGCCCCTCGTTCGATGCCTCCATGCTCGCGCCCTTCTCTGCGCTCCCCGGCGCCGCCGCGTTCGACGACAAGGCTGCGCTCGGACGCATGCTCTACTTCGAGACGCGCCTGTCGAAGAACCACGACCACTCCTGCAACTCGTGTCACAAGCTGGACGCCTTCGGCGTAGATGGGATGCCGACGAGCGAGGGGCACAAGAATCAGCACGGCACGCGCAACTCGCCGACGGTGCTTAACGCGTCGCTCGAGTTCCGGCAGTTCTGGGACGGCCGCGCGGCCGACGTCGAGGAGCAGGCGACCGGGCCGATCGTGAACCCGGTTGAGATGGCGTCGGACGACAAGCGCGTGGTCGAGACGCTCTCCTCGCTCCCAGAGTATGTCGCCGCCTTCAAGAAGGCCTTCCCCGACCCAAAGGCGCCGATCACGCTGAAGAACGTGGGCGTCGCGATCGGCGCCTTCGAGCGCGGGCTGCTGACGCCGGGGCGTTGGGACAAGCTGCTCGGCGGCGAGAAGACGGCCCTCACGCCGGCGGAGCTGGAAGGGCTCGTGGTCTTCGTGCAGACCGGCTGCCCGACGTGCCACGCCGGGCCTTTGGTCGGCGGCGCCATGTACCAGAAGGCTGGGCTGGTGAAGCCCTGGCCGAACCAGAAGGACCAGGGGCGCTACGAGGTCACCAAGCAGGACGCCGACAGGATGATGTTCAAGGTGCCGAGCCTGCGAAACGTCGCGAAGACGGCGCCGTACTTCCACGATGGCGCCACGGCGACGCTGGTCGAGGCCGTGAAGATGATGGCGCGGCATCAGCTCGGCAAGGAGCTCGCGGACGAGGACGCGCAGCGCATCGTGACCTTCCTCGAGGCGCTGACGGCCCCGCCGTCCGCGGAGCGGATCCTGCCGCCGCTCTTGCCGACGAGCACCGCCATGACGCCGAAGGCCGATCCGAGCTGAGCGGAGCTGGGTGTACGAAGCGAGGTGCTTGCCCCCGAGCGCGCGCGCGCCGATCGTCGGTGGGTGCTCGTCACGGTCACCGGCGCGACCGGTCACGTTGGCGCGAACCTGGTTCGTGCGCTCCTCGAGCGGGGCGACCAGGTTCGCGCGATGATCCACCGGGGCGATAGCTCGCTCGCTGGGCTCGACCTCGAGCGTGTACCAGGTGACGTGCGCGACCCGTCGTCGCTGGAGCGCGCGTTCGCTGGGGCCGAGCTCGTGTTCCATCTCGCGGCGGTGATCTCGATCCAGGGGGATCGCGGCGGGCTCGTGCCCACCGTCAACGTCGAGGGCGCGGAGAACGCGGCGGCGGCGGCGCTTCACGCTGGCGTGCGCCGATTTGTGCACACCTCGAGCGTGCACGCGTTCGACCTCTCGCGCGGTGGCACGATCGACGAGACGAGCCCGAGGTCCGAGGCGCGGCACCTGGCAGCCTACGACCGGTCGAAGGCCGCGGGGGAGCGTGCCGTTCGCGAGGCGGTCGCGCACGGGCTCGACGCGGTGATCGTGCACCCGACCGGCATCATCGGTCCGTTCGATTTCGAGCCGTCGCGAATGGGGCGAACGCTGATAGGGCTGCGCGATCGCACGCTGCCGTCGCTCGTGGCTGGCGGCTTCGATTTCGTCGACGTCCGTGACGTGGTGAACGCGCTTCTCGCTGCGGCAGGGCGCGGGCGTACCGGTGAGAGCTACCTCGCCGCCGGCGCGTGGGTGTCGGTGGTCGATCTGGCCCGAGCCGCCGCCGCGATCACGGGGGCCGCGCCGCCGAAGCTCGTCTCCCCAATGAGCCTCGCGCGTCTAGGCGTGCCTTTCGCCGCGGCGTGGGGGTGGCTCACGAGGCAGGAACCGCTCTACACGCGGGAGTCGCTCTCGACGCTCGCTCACCCGGCGCGCATCTCGGCCGCGAAGGCGGAGCGGGAGCTCGGCTACCACGCGCGTCCGCTCGAAGAGACCCTGAGAGACACGTACGCGTGGTTCGCTGATCCAGCCGCCTACGCCGAGGGCGCACCGCCGTGAGCGAGGTCGACGTGCATCGCGACGTCGCGCTCGGGATCTTCGTCGCCGCCGCACTCACGTTCCTCGCGCTGCAGTTCATCGTCGCGCCCTACGGCCGTCATGCCCGACCGGGTTGGGGGCCCACGATTGGCGCGCGCGCGGGGTGGATTCTGATGGAGTCGCCCAGCGCGATCGGCTTTGCCGTCATCTTCGCGCTCGGCCGCAATCGGGGAGCGCTTGCGCCGCTCGTGCTCGCGGCGCTGTGGGAGGCTCACTACGTCCACAGGACGTTCGTCTTCCCATTCCAATTGCCAAGCACGTCGCGCCGAATGCCCATCGCGATCGCGGCGATGGGGGCGAGCTTCAACTGCGCAAACGCGTACGCGAACGCGCGCTGGCTCGCCGAGTTTGGGGCGTACCCGGTAAGCTGGCTCGGCACTCCGCGATTTGTGCTCGGAGCCTTGCTGTTCGTCGGTGGCGCGGCCATCAACGTCGTGGCCGACACGACGCTGCTGCGACTTCGGCGCGCGGGCGGGTACATGATCCCCCGCGGGGGGTTGTTCGAACGCGTTGCGAGCCCGAACTACTTGGGCGAGCTCGTGGAGTGGACCGGGTTCGCGATCGCGACTTGGTCGCTCGCCGGGACGGCCTTCGCCGTGTACACGGCAGCGAACCTGGTTCCACGCGCGTTCGCGCACCGGCGTTGGTACCGGGAGAAATATCCTGACTATCCGCGCGGGCGCCGAGCGATCGTGCCGTTCCTGATGTGAGTGCCACCGCGCCATGAAAGCGCTCCTCGCCGGATGGGCACGCCACGCTGGAGGCGGCCGCCGCCGGCGCGAGGGGAAGGCCGCGGTCTCTGGGCGCCCCTTGGGGGCGCCATCCAGTGCGCCCGCGCCTACGTGGATGCCGACGCGGACGCGACCCGGACGCCGTGAAAGACCCGCATCCACCACGTTCCGAAGGGGAATTCGACAGTCTGCTCGCCTTGACGCCAGCGCGCGAGGGCGGTCGAGTACGCTCGAAGGAACTCGCGCCGTCCGTCGATCATTGCTCTGTGCCGCTCGCGTGCGCGAGCCGCGAGCGCCGGAACCTTCCGCCACATTGGCTCGAACGACGTTGCACGCGCGAGGAACGACGTCGCGAGAATCGCCGCCTTGCCGAGAAACGACCGCCCCTCCTGGTGCAGCCGTGCGGTCACGCGCTCGATGGAGGCCCTGACGACGGAGGCAACCCGTTCAAGCACCCGATCGATGGATCGGAGCGGTTGCACGCGCAGGGCGATGCTTTCGGGCGCCGAGCTCCGAGGCCCGAAGTACGCCTTTGGTCGTGCGACCACGGTCACGGTTTCCGCATTGACGGGTGGGATCAGGACGCCCGGCCAATCCTGGGGTGAAGCGACCAGCCCAGCCTCGACGGGGTTGGCAACGACGTAGGCGAGCTCCGCGACAATCGTCTCCTCGTCGCCGAGCTCGACTGCGCTTGCTCGTTCCGAGCTCCAGAGGTTCTCCTTCTGCCCTTGTGCGGCATTGAGCGCCCTTGCCGAGACGCGGTGAAACTCTCGCAAGAACTCCGGCAGCCTTGCCTCGACGTCGGTCACCACGATGTGATGATGATTCGACATGAAAACGGCGGCGTGGATGAGTAGGCCGGCCTTCTGCGCCGCCCACGCGAGGCAGAAACGAAGGATGTCGTTCGTCTCGCCCGTCGGGCGAAGGCGGAAGGTCCGCTGGGAGCATCGTCGGGTCAGCAGGTACACGGAGCCGGGGCGGACGTTGCGAGCGTGAGCCATGGCTCGCTGTCCAGCACGGCGCGGGCCGATCTGCACGTGCACGGAACCCCTGGAAATTGGCGGTTGGCGCGCCTGCGTGGACCGGCGGAGGGGCGGCGGTCCGCCGGCGCCGCCGGCGGGAACGAACCCCGTCAGCACGACGTGGCGGGCAGCGGGCACGAACCCAGTGGGCACGAACCCGGTCAAGCCGACGCACGGAAACGAACCTGGTTGGCCCCGCCCCCCACTCGCGCTTGTGCCCGAACCCGGTCAGGTTCACCCGGTCAGGTTCACCCGGTTCACCCCCGCTCGACGGTGGCCACCGCGTCCCTCCTCGAGAGGATCGAACGAACTTCGCGCGCGCAGCGCCTGAGACTCTGCCTGTCGATCGTCGCAACCCTTCACTTGAACAGCGCGTCGACCGGCACGATCGTCACGTCGTCGTCGGCGAGCGTGAGCGGCATCGCCTCGATCTTCGCATCGAGCGCGAGCACCTCCGCCGGCTTCTTCGCGTCGTACTTCGGCGGCGTCGGTTTGCCCGCGACCAGCGCCGCCTTCAGCTTCGCGCCCTCCTTGCTCACCAGCACGACCACGAGAGCCTTGCCCGTGAGCTCGCGCGCGATCGCTCCCCTCAGCGACTCCGGGGTCAGCTTCGCCCACGCCTCGCGCATGCGCTCGAGCCACGGCGTCTTCAGTCCGTACGTCGCGTCGTCGATCGCGTAGCCGAGGCGTCGCGCGTCGGTCTGCGCGTCGAGCGCGAAGTAGCGCGACACGAAGGCGCGGTACCGCTCGATCTCGGGCGCCGAGATCCCCTCCTCGATCTGCCGGCGATACAGGTACAGCGCCCCGCGCAGCGCGAAGAGCGCATTCTCGGGCTTGGTCGGCCGCAGCCACAGCGACATCATCTGCTGGCGGCGCGCGATGTTCGTGAGCGGGTGGCGCATCCACCCTTCTTGCGCGAAGAACTCCGCGTAGGCGTAGTCGCCGTAGTTGAAGCCGCGCGCCTCGCGCAGCTGCTGGTAGAGCACGCCGGCCGACTCGCGGTGCAGGCCGAGGTAGCTCATGAAGAAGAACATCGCGGGGTAGTCGTCCGACGCGCGCGTCATCGGCGTCGCGAATCCCATCGACATCGCGACCGACGCCGCGCTCGGCTTGTCGACGATGACGACCTTGGTCCCATGAGCGGCCTTCGGCATCGGCAGCTCGGCGCGCGGCGACGCGCACGCGGGCAGGGCGCCGAGGTCCGCCGCGAGCTTCTGTTCGAACCCCTCGGGGAAGTTGCCCGCCACGCCCCCGGTCACGCGCTCGCGGCAAAACAGCCGGTCGCGCTGCGCCTGCACGTCGGCCAGCGTGATCGACGTGAGCCCACGCTCGGTGCCGAGGGCCGGGTGGCCGTAGGGATGATCGGCGAAGATCGTCGCTTGCAGCGCCTCCTTGCCGAGCTCCTCGTCGTCGCTCCCCTTCAGATCGTCGACCAGCGCGCTCATCGCCCTCGATTTCAGGCGTGAGAGCGAGTCGGCGTCGAGGCGGGGCGTGAGCACCGCATCGCGAAACAGCGGATAGAGATCCGAGAGCGAGTCGGCCGCCACCTCGACGTCGACGACCGTGGTGTCGCGATCGGTGTGCGCGTCGATCGTGGCCGCGAACGGGTAGAGGCGCTTGGTCAGCTGCTCGAAGGTGAGCTCGCGCGTGCCGCTCCCAACCGTCATGTCGGCCGTCAGGCTCGACAGCCCCTCGTTGCCGACCGGATCGTCGGCCGAGCCCCCCGCGATCACCACGCGAAGCGCGACGACCCGCGAGGCGGCGACCTTCCGGCTGATGACGGCCACTCGCGCCGCCGGCGCCGCGGTGGCGGCGGGCGCGGAGGTCGACGCCGCCACGCTCGCGCGAGGGGCGATCTTCGGCGCGACGGGCGCGGGCGCTTCGCCGCCGCAGGAGACAGCGAGGGCGAACGCGGGCACGAGCCGAGCGACGATCGAGCCGCGCATCACTTGCCCCCCGTCTTCGCGCCGGCCTTCGCGTCGGGCATCGGCGGCGAGAGCGTGATCGTCGTCCTTCGCGCCGCCGTGAAGTACGCCTTCGCGACGCGCCGAAGGTCCTCCGCCGTCACCTTCGCGAGCGCGGCGACGTAGCGGTCGAGGGCGTGGACGTCGCCGACGCGCGCCGTGTAGGCCGCGAGGTTGATCGCAATCGCCCCCGGCGTCTGCATCGACAGCAACAGCGCGTTCTTCACGTGCGCGCGCGCCGCGGCGACCTCGGCCGCGTCGGGCCCCTTCGCCGCGACGGCGTCGAGCGCGGCCTGGATCGCGGCGCCGACCTCGTCGAAGCTCGACGCGCCCGGCTTGAGCGTCGCGGCGATCGGCAACAGCCCCGGATCCTTGTGCATCGCGTCGTCCGGGTCGGCCGCGAGCGAGAGGAGCTTCTGCTCCTTGACCACCAGGCGCTGATAGAGCGCGCTCGGCTCGCCGAAGAGCAGCGTCGTGAGGACCGCCATCGCGGCCACGTCGTCGAGGTTCTGGGCGGCGGGGACCTTGTACGCGACGACCATGCGTGGCGGCGTCGGTCCCGTCCACGTGAGCGCCTTCACGCGCGGCGCGCTCTGCTCCGGCTCGGGCGCGGTCGCCGTCGTCGCGCGCTTCCCCTTCCAGGGCGCGTACTCCTTCTTCACGCGTGCGAGCACGTCGCCGTGCTCCACGTCGCCCACCGCGAAGATCACGCAGTCGTCGGGGGTGTAAAAGCGCGCGAAGAACGACGTCGAATAGGCGTGACTCGCGGGCATCGCGCGCACGTCCTTCTCGTAGCCGATCGTCGTGTGCCCGTAGGTGTGCTTGGTGAAGGCGAGCTCGCGCATCGCCTCGTCCATCTTCCAGAGCGGGCTGGCCGCGTCCTTGTTGAACTCGCCGAGCACGGCGCCCGTCTCGTCCTTGTAGGGGACCTCCGCGACGTCGAGGTGCATGAAGCGATCGGCCTCGAGCGGGATGAGCTCGGCGAGCGACTCCTTCGGGATGGTCGGCACGTAGAGGGTGAAGTCGTCGGTCGTGAAGGCGTTCGCGTCGGCCCCGAGCGCCTGCATCTTCTTCTCGTACGCCGCCGCCGGCACCGCCTTGGTGCCGCGGAACATCAGGTGCTCGAACAGGTGCGCGTAGCCGCTCTTGCCAGGCTCGACCTCGTCGCGCGAGCCGGCCTTCACGAGCGTGTAGTACGCGACCGTGCCGGTCGGCCCCGTCGGCACGGTCACGAGCGTCAGCCCGCTGTCGAGCACGTCGACGTCGAACGGGAAGAGCGAGGGCGGCGGCGTCGAGGCCGCGGCGGGCAGGGCGAGAACGTTGAGCGCGAGCGCGAGGGGGGGGAGCAGGGCGGACACGCGGACGGCAATAGCGAGATCGCGCGGGGCCGGCGAGGGGGAAGGGGCGCGCCCGCGACGCGATCCGGCTACCGACCGAGCTGCGCCAGCAGCTGCTGCGGGTCGGTCGCGTGCGCCAGGGCCGCCTCGCGCGTGACGACGCCCGCCCGCACCCAGTCCGCGAGCGAGCGCGCCAACGGCACCATTCCGGCCTCGCGCCCGGTCTGCAGCACCCCCTGGAGCTGGTGCACCTTCCCCTCGCGCACCAGGCTCGCCACCGCGGCGTTCACCGGGACGATCTCGAGAGCGGGCACGCGCCCGCCTTCGCGCGCGGGCACCAGGCGTTGGGTCACCACCACGCGCAGCAGGTCCGCGACGCGAGCGCGCGCGTTGCGCTGCGCGTGCTCGGGGAAGGCCTCGATCATGCGCTCCAGGGCGCTCGCGGCGCTCCCCGCGTGCAGCGTCGAGAGCACCAGGTGCCCCGTCTCGGCCGCCGTCATCGCGGCCGCGATCGTCTCCGGATCGCGCATCTCGCCGAGGAGAATCACGTCCGGGCTCTCGCGCAGCGCGGCGCGCAGCCCTTCGGCGAACGACGGCACGTGCAGGCCGATCTCGCGCTGGTGCACCACCGCGCGGCCGCGCTCGAAGACGTACTCGATCGGATCCTCGAGCGTGATGATGTGCACCGCGCGCCGCTCGGCGAGGTGCTCCACCATCGCGACGAGCGAGGTGCTCTTGCCGCTCCCCGCGGCGCCGGTGACGATCACCAGCCCCTCGCGCAGCTCCGCGAAGCGACCGACCTCGCTCGGCAGTCGGAGCTCGGCGAGGCTCGGCGCGCGATCGCGGATCGGCCGCAGTACGGCCGAGGTGCCGGCCAGCGCGCGGAAGAGGCTGCAACGAAGGCGGGCCGTGCGCGTGCCGTGCGCGATCGACACGGCGAAGTCGACCCCGCCCGCGCGTTGGAACGTCGCGCGCTGCGCCTCGCCGAGGAAGGGCGCGAGCAGCGAGAGGACCTCCCCTTCCGACAGCGTCTCGTCGCCGCGGATCATCGCGCCGTCGCGCTTGATTGCGGTCGGTCGCCCATCGGCGAGCACCAGATCGGACGCGCCGGCGTCGAGCGCCGCGAGGCACAGGCGCGACAGGCGCGAGCTCGCGCCAGCGGGCTCGAGGTGCGACGTGATCGGCGGCGGCGCCGCGTGCTCGATCGGCGCCCCCACCACCTCCGGCTTCGCCTCGTGCACGCGCGTGAAGACCGCCTCGAGGTGCTCCCCCGACTTCCAGCGCACGCGCACCGGCCCGCTCGGCAGCTCGCAGCGCTCGTCCCCCTCGGGTGCTGCCGCGCGATCGCCGATCGCCTCCTCGATCAACTCCCGCACGAACGCCGCATTGCACGACGGCATCGAGAGCTTGCGCAACGCTCCCGCGATGCGGATCGCGGGGGGCTGCGCCTCGCGCACGACGAGCTCGCCGGCGTTCTGCGTCGCGGCGAGGCGGAGGAGGCCGTCGATCTTGGACATGCGGGCCCTTTCACGGGGAACGACGTGGACGTCCGCGATCTTCCGAGGCGCCGCGGGCGGCGCGCGGCCGGCCGACCTCAGCGCGCGAGCAGCACCACCGTCTGCACGCAGAGCAGGGCGAAGATCGGGATCGCGATCCACACGAGCCGCGCCTGCCGCTCCTGGTTCTCGCGGTGCATCGCCTCGATCTTCGTCAGGAGCTGGATCATCTGCTGGGCATGTTCTTCGGTCATGTGGCGATGCTAGCAGTCGTTTCGCCCGGGCCGAGACCGCCGCCGTCCTTCGGTGGTGGCGTGCTCGAGTCGGCGCAACGGGCGGGGAGGGTCAGCGTGAACGAGACGCCGCCGTCCACGTCGTCGAGGGCGATCGTGCCGCCGAGGTCGCCGACGAGGCGCCGCACGATCGCGAGGCCGAGGCCGGTGCCGGTCGCGCGCGTGGTGAAGAACGGCTCGAAGATCCGCGTCGCTTGCTCCTTCAGGATCGGCTCGCCGTCGTTCTGCACGCGCAGCCGCAGCCATCGCTCGTCGATCGGCTCGGCAGAGACCCGCACGCGCCCGCCGGCCGACACGTGCTGCAAGGCGTTGGTCACGAGGTTGACGACCACGCGTCGCAGGAGCGCCGGATCGGTTTCTACCCACGGCAGCGACTCGGCGACCTCGAGCTCGATCCGGGGCTTGGGCGCCTCCCGTGCAGCCTCGAGCTCGGCGGCCTCGATCGCGTGGGCGACCAGCCGCTCCAGATCGACGCTGAGCAGCTGCGGCGTCGGCGGCCTCGCGTACTCGAGCAAATCGCGCACCAGCGCGCGGAGCCGATCGGCCTCCTCGCCGACGATGCCGACGAGGGAGATCGCCTCCGGCAGCCCCGCGCAGAGCCGCCGCATCGCGCCGATCGCGTTGTAGATCACGCCGATCGGGTTGCGCACCTCGTGGGCGAGCACGGCGGCCATCTCGCCGATCGCCGACAGACGCTCGCGCCGCACGAGCTCGGTGCGCAGGCGCCGCGTCTGGATGGCGGCGCCGATCTGCGCCGCGAAGAGCTGGATTGCCACCACGTCGTGCTCGGTGAGGTCGTTGCCCCCGATCGAGAGCACGTGGGTCGGCCGACCGCCGACGCGCACGGGGCACCACAGGCTCCGCGAGACGCGCGCGCGCTCCATGCTCTGGTGCAGCTGCGTCGCCAGGCGCGTCGGGCCGTGCTGCATGCCCGGCAGGTTGTCGAGGAAGATCGCGCGCTGGGCTCGGAAGACCTCCGCGACGATCGGGAAGCGAGCCAACGGTACGCGCCGACCGACGAGCGATTGGGTGTACTCGGTGATCGGATCGCCCGGCACCGCCGCCACCGTGCGCAGCGTCGTCGCCCCCTCCGCATCGACCTCGATGAGCCCGCCGCGCCAGCCGAGCGCGCGGAAGATCGGCTCACTCGCGTCGAGCAGCGCGTTCTCGTCGACGAGCAGGGGCTCTTGTGCCGAGAGCTCGGCGAGCTGCCCCATCAACCGTGCGCCTCGATCGGCCTCCGTCGCGTCGCGCGCGACGATCACGACGGCCGGGTCCTCCTCGAGCTCGGCGCGCCGTACGCGGAGGTCGACGAGCACCAGCGCGCCGTCGTCGCGCCGCATCTTCAGCCGGGACGGCTCGGGGACGAGCCACCCCTGGGCTCGCTGGGACTCGACCACCGCGAGCCGTTCGCCGTCCCCAGGGGCGAGCAGGTCGGCCAGCGCGCGCCCCGCGAGCGAGCCTGGCGCCGCGTGCAGCAGGCGGTAGGTGGCAGCCGTCGCCCACGCCACGCGGTCGTCGCGGAGCACGAGGATCGCGTCCGGGAGCGTGTCGAAGACGACGGCGTCCACACTGCGCGTCCGCTCTGCGTCGGCGCCCATCGCTCCCTCCGAGAGCACAACGATGGCACGGGGCGCCCGCGCGCGCGAACGCCGTCGCCGGGTCAGCCGCGCACGTCGAGCACGGCCGCGCCTCGGACCTCGCCGCGTCGCAGGCGCTCGATCGCCACGTTGGCCTCCGAGAGCGGAAACGGGTGGATCTCGGTCTCGACCGGCACGCGCGGCGCGATCGCGAGGAACTCCTCGGCGTCGGCGCGCGTGAGGTTCGCGACGGAGCGGAGCGTGCGCTCGCCCCAGAGGAGCTCGTAGGGAAACGACGGAACGTCGCTCATGTGGATGCCGCCGCACACGACCACCCCGCCGCGCTCGACCGCCGCGAGCGCCGCCGGCACCAGCGCGCCGACCGGCGCGAACAGGATCGCCGCGTCGAGGAGGGCCGGCGGTCGCTCGTCCGAGGCCCCTGCCCACACGGCGCCGAGCTCGCGCGCGAAGGCCTGCGCCGCGTTGTCGCCGCGCCTCGTGAAGGCGTAGATCTCGCGCCCCTGCCAGCGGGCGACCTGGGTCACGAGGTGCGCCGCCGCCCCGAAGCCGTAGACGCCGATGCGGCGCGCGTCGCCGCAGAAGCGCAGCGAGCGATAGCCGATGAGCCCCGCGCAGAGCAGCGGCGCGGCGTGCAGCGGGTCGAGCGCCTCGGGCAGCGCGAAGGCGAAGCGCGCGTCGACCAGCGCGCCCTCGGCGTAGCCGCCGTCGCGCGTGTAGCCAGTGAATTCGGCCTTGGCGCAGAGGTTCTCGCGCCCGCTGCGGCAGAAGTCGCAGCTGCCGCACGTCGAGCCGAGCCACGGGACGCCGACGCGATCGCCGACGGCGAAGCGATCCACCGAGGCGCCGACCTCCGACACCCGGCCGACGATCTCGTGACCCAGGATCAATGGCAGCTTCGGACTTGGCAGCTCGCCGTCGACGACGTGCAGGTCGGTGCGACAGACTCCGCACGCCAGCACGTCGACCCGGATTTCCGTCGTCCCGGGGCGTCCGATAGTGAGCTCGCCCTCCCGGAGCGGACGACCGGGGGCGTCGAGGAACATGGCTCGCATCGGGCCATTGTCGATCGTCTCGAGCGGCGAGGCGTCGACGACCGGTACGGTCGACGCCAACCGCGTTAGCATTGCGCGGTCGGGCGGAGCACGCCCGGGCGGGAGTCTGCATGCGCCTCGTTCGATCCCTACGTGCCCTCGTAGTCGCCTCCCTCGCCCTCGCGCCCGTGGTCGCCTGCGGCTCGAGCTCGGGTGCGAGCTGCGGCGCGGGCGAGACCGACTGCACTGGCCAATGCGCCGACCTCCAGACCAACCCCCAGAACTGCGGCGCCTGTGGCACCGCCTGCCCGACCGGCGAGGCGTGCGTGGCCGGCGCGTGCCTCATCGCGTGCCCGGCCGGATCGTTGCCGTGCGGCGACGCGTGCGTCGACACGCAGACCGACGACGCGAATTGCGGTGCGTGCGGCGTCGCGTGCGCGCCCGGTCAATCGTGCCACGCCGGCGCCTGCGCCTCGACTTGCGCGTCGGGAATGATGGCGTGCGACGTCGGCTGCCGCGACGTGCAGGTCGATCCGACCAACTGCGGCGCCTGTGGCACCCGGTGCGGGCCGGGGCAGGTGTGCAGCGGCGGCGTGTGCGGCGCCACGTGCCAGGCGGGAATGATGGCGTGCAGCGGCAGCTGCCACGACGTGCAGCTCGATCCCGCCAACTGCGGCAGCTGCGGCAACGCGTGCGCGTCGGGCCAGGCGTGCATCGCGAGAGCGTGCCTCGACTTCTGCCCCACCGGCTACGAGGCGTGCGGCGGCGTCTGCAGCAACCCGAA
>JAJXTK010000764.1 GCA_021783935.1 Myxococcales bacterium
GAGGCGTCGGCGTCGAGCCGATCCACGGCGCGCTCGAGCGGGCCGGCGTGCTCCGGCACGCGCTCGCCATCGTCGCGGGGGAGCACGCGGCGCCGGTGCGCCCGTTCGCGCTCGACGACGCGATCGACGCGCTCGAGCCGATGGTGCGCGCGCGCGCGGGAGCCCAGGTCCAGGTCGAGCTCCGCGTCGGGCGCGGCCTCGTCGCGCGCGTCGACCCCGACCACCTCGAGCACGCGCTCGCGGAGCTCGCGAGCTTCGCGCGCGCGGTGATGCCGGGCGGCGGTCGGCTCACGATCGACGCGAGCGCCGCCGCGCTGCCGGAGCGCGAGGCACGCGCGCTCGGGCTGGCGCCGGGCGCCTACGCGCGCATCCGCGTGCGCGACACCGGCCTCGGTCTCGACGAAGAGGCGCGGGCGCGCCTGTTGGAGCCGTTCTTCCGGCCCGGAATCGCCGGCCAAGAGGGGAGCCTCGGTCTCGCGATGGTCGAAGCGGTCGCGCGCCATGCAGGGGGCGCGGTGCGCGTCGAGAGCACGCTCGGGCGCGGCACCACGATCGATCTCTTCCTGCCGCGCGTTCACTCCGAGGTGAACGGCGCGAGCTCGGCGCCCGAGACGCCCAACCCGGACGCCAAGCGCGTGCTCGTCGTCGACGACGAGCCGTCGATCCGCGCGGCGGTGCGGCGCACGCTCGTGCGCGCGGGCTACGCCGTCGTCGAGGCGGGCGACGGCGTGGAGGCGCTCGACCTCGTGCGAGGCTCGGGCGACGCGCTCGCGCTGGTGCTCACCGACGTGCGGATGCCCCGCCTCGGCGGCCTCGCGCTCGCCGAGCGGGTGCGGGCGCTGCGGCCGGGGCTGCCGGTGCTCTTCATGTCCGGCTACGCCGACGATCTCTTCGACGCGGGCGACATCCCGGCGGGGCGCCTGTTGTCGAAGCCGTTCGCGCCGGCGGCGTTGACGGCCATCCTGCGCGACGTGTTCGACGCCGAGCGCCGCGGTCCGCCGTCGAGCGCGGTGCGCACGCCGCGCTCGTAGCGCCTGCTCGGCTGCGTCCCGCGGCGCGCGAGTGTACAAGCGATCGCATCGTGCGCATCCGCTCTGCGCTCCGAGCCCCGCTCCTCCTCGCGGCGTTCTTCGCGGCCTCGATTGCGCACTACGCCGCCGGCGCCGAGAACTTCGCGTGCGGCGCGGGCGGACGACCCAACCCGAAGAGCGCTCGCTGCGACTGCCCGAGCGGCAAGATCGAGCGCACCGTCGGCGGCACCTCGCGCTGCGTCGAGCGGCCCGCGACGGCGACCGCGCCGACGGGCAACGGGCGCCCGAAGGTCACGGCGCCGCCGACGGCCACCGACACCGTGACGATGCCGACGCCGCCGCCGCCCCCAGCGCCGCTGGTCACCTGCCCGGCCGGGAAGATGGCGACCGCCGAAGGGTGCGTGGAGTTGTGCGCGGCCGACGAGGTCTGGTCGGCGACGGGGTGCGTGTCGCGCTGCGCGCCCGACGAGCTCTGGAGCGGGGGCCGCTGCGAGCGCACCGCGCGCCCGGCGCAGCGGCCGAAGTGCGCCGACGATCAGGTCGCCGACGCGGCGGGGCACTGCTGCTGGCCTGGTCAGAGCTGGGGCGAGGAGTCGCGCCGATGTCGCGGCGCGCCGCGCTGCCCATCGACCCACCGCGCCGACGGGGAGACGTGCGTGCTCGCCGAGTGCGCGCCCGGGCAGCAGCGCGTGAGCGACGGCCAGCACTGCTGCTGGGAAGGACAGGAGTGGTCGCGCGCGTCGCACCGCTGCGTCGGCATCCCCGAGTGCCCGGAGGGGTACGACTTGCGGGGCGACGCCTGCGTGCCGTGGCGTCGGTGCGCGGCGCCCGAGGTGGCGATCGATCGAGCGCACTGCTGTCTGCCCGGGCAGCGCTGGGGCGTGCGTGAAGACGGCAGTTCGGGGTGCGCCGGCGCGCCTCGTTGCCGTAGCGGCTGGGTCGCGCGCGGCGAGACGTGCGTCTCCGCGGAGAAGGCCGAGGCCGACGACGAGCTCGAGTCGAAGTCGACGCTGCTCGGCGCGCGCATGTTCGGCATCGGCTTCCAGTACGACTACCTCGTGCTGCCGACCGTCGGCGCGCTGCCGAGCGGCAACGCGGCCGTGGGCACCACGACGGGGCACGTGTTCGGCTACGCGATGCAGTACCACTTCGCGAACCTGCCCATCATGCTCCGCGGCTCGCTCTCGGTAGGCGTGTACACGCGCCATGGCACCGTGACGCAGCCCGACCCGTCGACGGGTTCACCGGTCACGACCGACGAGACCTCCGCAGGCACGCTCTATATGTGCGCGATCGGCGCCGCATTCGCGCCGCTCTCATTGCCGAGCGCCGCGACGAGCAGCTCGTCGTGGCTGAACCCGTTCGTGGGCCTCGACTTCTACGGCATCAAGTACCACGCCAGCTCCTCGAGCAGCGGCACCTCCAGCAACGGCGCCCTGCTGCCCGCGCCAAGCGACGGAACCGGCCTGTTCCTCAGCCTCGGCGACACGCTCTCCATCATCGACGACAAGAAGAGCACCGGGGCCGTCCGCGGGGGCCTCTCGCTCACCGTGAGCTATGGGCTCCAGGTGCTCACCAAGACCGACGATCGCATCGCGAGCAGGCTGTCCATCACGGGGATGTACAGCGCGTTCTGATCGTCGACGCTCGCCGCGCCGGACGCGCCACGCTCGTGCTCGACCGCTCGCCGAGACGGCTACTCGGCCGCGCGTGCTTGTTGTATGGGCTCTCTCACAGCTAGGGGAGCCCACGCGAGGGCTGAGAGGGCGCGACGCACGCGCGCCGACCCTTCGAACCTGACCGGATCTCCGCGACGCCGCGCGCGTCGTCGAGGCCGGCGGAGGGAAGCGCG
>JAJXTK010000765.1 GCA_021783935.1 Myxococcales bacterium
GAGAAGGTCGACCGCGCGACGCGGCGGCAGCGTCGCCACGCGGAGCGACGCGCGCGGCGCGAGGCGGGCAGGCGCGGCGGCGCTCGCGTGCCGTGGCCGATCGCGCTGGTGCTGACGCTCGGCCTGACCACGGCGATCGTCACCGCGACGCTCGCCTTCCAGGTCGTGGTGCCGCTGCTGCTCACGATCCTCTCGCTCTTGTTCGGCGCGCGGCTGCGCGGAGCGGCCACCTCGGTGCAGGCGTCGGGGCGCACCGTCGTCGACGCGCTCCGACGCGCCCAGCAGCTCATCGGGGGGCAGCTCGCGCCGCCGCGCGACGAGGAGCGCGACGAGGAGCGCGACGAGGGGCCGCGCGCGCGGGTCGCGGAGCCCTCCGCGAAGCCGGCCGATCGCGTGCGCGTCGGGGCGCCCGATCGGGGCGCCGAGGACGAGGCGGCCGAGGCGGCGCAGGCCGAGGCCGATCGCGACGAGACGTCGCCGGCGCGGCGTCGTCGCCCCTGAGCGCGAACCCAGATGGAAGCCGGGGCTGTTTGGGGCGCGCGGCAAGAGGGGCTTGACGATGCCCCCCGCGTTCGCGACCTTTTGCCGATGCAGCTCAGCAGCCTGACCAAGCTCGCCCTCGCGTCCGTCGTCGCCTTCGCCGCGGGGTGCGGCCCGCAATGGATCGTCGTCCGGCAGGCGGCGCCGAACCCGATGACGCCGGCGACCCCGTTCTTCGTCGCCGACGTGAGCCTCGAAGGGCTGGTGGTCGGCAACAAGAGCGAGGCCGAGTGGATGAGCACGAAGAGCGCCGAGACGCGCGACAAGTGGGCCGGCGACAAGGTCGCGATGAACGAGCAGTTCAGCGAGGGGTTCGAGTCGGGGCGCCACGAGCTCGCCCGCGTGGCGGGGCCGCAGGGGGCGTTCGTCGTGCGCGCCCACTTCGACCGCTACGAGCCGGGCTACAACGTCGGGATCTCGGCGAGCAACGGCACGATCGACGCGACGGTCGACATCTTCGACCCCGCCGGCCAGCCGGTCGACGAGTTCCGCGTGCACGCCGAGGCGGGCGGCTTCTCGGCCGGCGAGCGCGCCCGGCAGAGCGCGCGGGTCATCGGCTACACGGCGGCGCGCTACCTGCGCAAGCGCGTCGGCCTTTGACGCGAGGCGGCGCCGTCGCGCCGCGCCCGTTCGTGACCGTTCTCTGACGAGACGACGAGCGCAGGCCGACTTCGCTTCCGCATGATGCGCCCATGCGCATCGCCTCGTCGCTCGTCGCCGGCTACGCGTACGCCGAGTTTGTCGCCTGCTCGGCGGCGTTCCTCCCCGTCATGGGCGCCGTCCACGCGATCGATCGCGATCCGACGCGGCGCCGCTCCGGGCAGTGGATGCGGCGCTTCGGGCGCGCGACCTCGGCGCTCATGCCGGCGTGGAAGTTCTCGGTCGAGGCCGAGCTCGCCCCCGCCGACGTCAAGACGCGCGCCTACGTCGTCGTCGCCAACCACGAGTCGCAGGCCGATCCGTTCCTGCTCTCGTGGCTCCCTTGGGACATGCGCTGGGTCGCCAAGGAAGAGCTCTTCCAGCAGCCGCTCATCGGCTGGCTCATGAGGTTCGGCGGCGACATCCCGCTGCGCCGCGGCCAGCGCGACAGCGTCGTGCAGATGATAGACGAGTGCGCCCGCACCCTCGAGCGCGGCATGTCGATCATGATGTTCCCCGAGGGGACGCGCTCGGCGACGGGCGACCTGCTCCCGTTCAAGGACGGCGCCTTCCAGCTCGCGATCCGCACCGGCGCGCCGATCCTGCCGATCGCGCTCGCGGGCACGCACGCCTGCAGGCCCAAGGGGTCGGCCGCGGTGCGCATGGCGCGCGCCATCGCCCGCGTGCTCCCCGCGATCGAGACGCGCGGCATGACCGAGGCCGACGTCGCCTCGCTTCGCGACCGCACGCGCGAGCTCATCTCGGCCGCGCTGCCGGACGTGCGACGCCGCGTGGGCATCGTGCCGAACCAAGGGACCGACGCCGCGAACCCCGCGGCCCGGGAGCGCTCGTACAACGAAGCCGCGCAGTGACGCATCGCGGCTCGTCCGCGCGCCGCGGGAACCCGTTGGGCGTCTCGAAGGGGCCGGGCGCGGTTGCTAACCTTCGTGCATGAGCATCGCGTCGCTGCGGGCCGCGCTGGCCGCCGGTGAGTCCCTCCCGTCCGACCTCGAACGGCTCGTGACCTACGCCACGCAGGCGGGCGCCGGCTTCGCAGGCGATTTCGAGCTGATCGACGACGGGCCGGCGGAGCTCGTGCGCTGGTTCGCGGGGCGCGCCGAGCCCGCCAAGCGCTTCTTCGCGTTCGGCCACGACGGCACCGGCGCGCTCTTCGCCCTCTGGCGCGCAGGGGCGAAGCTCGACGCCTGCCCCGTGGTGTTCCTCGGCAACGAGGGGGAGACGATCGTCCTCGCGTCGAACCTCCGCGAGTTCCTCGGCCTGCTCGCCTACGGCGTCGACGATCTCGGCTTCGTCGACTGGGAGGAGGAGCCCCCCGCCCCATCGAAGGAGCCCGCCTCGGTCGCCTTCCGCGACTGGCTGAAGCGCACGCTCGGCGTCGAGCCCGCCGTCGAGCCCGCCGCCGCCGTGCTAGCCGCGCGCGAGGCGCACGCCGACCTCGAGTCGTGGGTCATGAAGGCGATCGGGTAGCGCGCGCGACGTCCCCGCCGAGTCGCGCCGGTCGAAACCGGGCCCTCGGTGGCAAAGCCCCCGCGGGGCTCCTCGATCGGGCGAATTTGCCTCCGAACATCGCGTGGGTGTGCACTCGCCCGAAAGTACCCCGCCCCCCGCCTTGCGCGTTGGCGCCGCATCGGGCAGGCGCGCCCCGCCACGCCGGGCAGCGGGCCGCGGCGT
>JAJXTK010000766.1 GCA_021783935.1 Myxococcales bacterium
GCATGCCCGGCGAGCCGCGCGTCGAGCTCGCGAAGATCCTCGCGCGCGAGGAGGTCGTCGAGACGTTCCCCGACGCCGTGGTCGCCGAGGCCCGCGCGTTCGGCGTGCTCGTGACCGACGCGCAGGCGGAGGATCGCGAGGATCTGCGGCCGATCCCGCTCGTCACGATCGACCCGAAGGACGCGCGCGATCACGACGACGCGGTGTTCGTGCGCCGCGCGACCGAGCACGACGGCGAGGAGGCCGCGTACGTCGCCTGGATCGCGATCGCCGACGTGGCCGAGTACGTGCGCCCCGGCACCGCGCTCGACGAGGAGGCGCTGCGCCGAGGCTGCTCGGTCTACCTGCCCGATCGCGCGATTCCGATGCTGCCGCGCGAGCTCTCGACGCACCTCTGCTCGCTCGTCGCCGGCGAGGACCGCCTCTGCCTCGCGGTCGAGGTGGTGCTCGACGCGACGGCCACGCCGCTGCGCCACCGCCTCGTCGAAGGGGTGATGAAGAACCGCGCCAAGCTCGCCTACGAGGACGTCGCGCGCGTGCTCGGCTTCATCCAAGACGAGCCGCCGTCCGAGGCCGCGGTGGAGCTCAAGGGGGACCTCGCGCTCGCCTGGGAGCTCTCGTCGCTGCTGCGCGGCCGACGCATGCGCCGCGGCGCGCTCGACTTCGACCTGCCCGAGGCGAAGGTCGTGCTCGACGCCGAGGGGCGCTGCGTCGACGTCGTGCGCGCGCGCGCAAACCCCGGCGTCAAGAAGGCCTACAGCCTCATCGAGGAGCTGATGCTCCTCGCCAACGAGATCGTCGCCGAGGACCTCACGGGCAAGACCGTGCCGACCGTCTACCGCGTGCACGGCGTGCCCGACGAGGAGCGGCTCGATCGCTTCGCGACGGTCGCCGAGACGATGGGCGTCGCCTTCGACATCGACCTCGCGCGCGATCCGAAGGAGCTCGGCAAGTTCCTCAAGGTCATCGCGACGCACCCGCAGGCGGGCGTGCTCAACACGCTGCTGCTGCGCGCGATGAAGCAGGCGACCTACGACGTGGTGAACATCGGCCACTACGGCCTCGCGTCGAAGGCGTACCTGCACTTCACCTCGCCGATCCGCCGCTACCCCGACCTCGTCGTGCACCGCGCGGTGCACCGCTTGTTTCGCGGCGAGCCGGTCGCGCGCGACCACCAGGCGATGGAGGCGCTCAAGGAGGCCGCGCTGCTCGCGAGCGCCCGCGAGCGCAAGGCGATGGACGTCGAGCGCGAGGTCGTCGACCTGCACCGCGCGATCCTGATGCAGTCGCACCTCGGCGAGGCCAAGGAGGGGACGGTCACCGCGCTCGTCGGCAGCGGCATGTTCGTCGCGCTCGACGAGCCCTACGTCGACGTGCTCGTGCGCTTCGAGTCGCTCGGCGAGGGCTGGGAGCTCGACGACGAGGGGATCACCGCGTTCTCGCAGCGATCGGGCGAGTCGATCCGGCTCGGCGATCGGATGATGGTCCGCGTCGAGGAGGTGTCGATCCCGCGGCGCACCGTCTACGGCACCCGGCTCGCGTCGGCCGAGCCCAAGGCGCGCGAGGGGCGGCGCAAGCGCGTGGTCGAAGGTGCGCAGTCCACGCCCTCGGGCAAGCGAGGCGAGCGCCCGGCCCGCGCGGGGCGCGCCGATCGCGGCGGGCCGGCGAGGGCGCAGGCGCCGAAGTCCGCCAAGGGAGCCAAGGGGAAGAAGCGTCGATGAACGACGGGGGTGACGCGCGCCGCCCGCTTCGTATGCTCGGCGACGTGCCCCCCGCACCGCCTCCGTCGGACCCAGGCTCCGGCGCCGATGCCGCTTCCGCGCACGGTCAGCGCTTCGGTCCGTTCTTGCTCGAAGATCGCATCGCCGTCGGGGGCATGGCCGAGGTCTACGTCGCCCGCCCCGCCGAGGGCGCGGTGCCGGCCGAGCGGCTCGTCGTCAAGCGGCTGCTCCCGTCGCTGCGCGGGGACGTCGAGCTGCGCACGACCTTCGCCGACGAGGCGGCGGTGCACGCGCACTTCGCGCACCCGAACATCGTGCGCTGCCTCGGCGCTGGTGACGTCGCGGGCGAGCCGTACCTCGCGATGGAGTACGTCCGGGGGGTCGACCTCCATCGCGCCCTGCGCGGCCTGAACGCCCGCGGCGAGGCGGTGCCCGTCGGCGTCGCCTGCCACATCGCGCGGCAGATCCTCGCGGCCCTGGGCGAGGTCCACGGCGCGCTCGACGAGGAGGGGTGGCCCCTCGCGATCGTGCACCGCGACGTCAGCCCCTCGAACATCTACCTCTCGCTTCGGGGCGAGGTGAAGCTCGGCGACTTCGGCATCGCCAAGACGGCGTCGCTCAAGCCGCGGATGGGCGGCGGCCCGCTGCGCGGGAAGATCGGCTACCTCGCCCCTGAGCAGGTCGCCGAGGCGGCGGTCGATCACCGCACCGATCTCTTCGCGGTCGCCAACGTCCTCGCCGAGATGCTCGCCGGCAAGCCGCTCTTCTCGGGCTCCGGCCAGCTCGCGATCCTGCTCGCCATCCGCGACGTGCGCCTCGGCGTGCTGCACGAGGCCAAGGGGCGCATGCCGGCCGCGCTGTTCGCGCTCCTCGAGCGCGCGCTCGCGCGCGATCCGAACGCGCGCTTCGCCGACGCCGACGCCTTCTCGCAGGCGCTCGCGCCGTTCGCGCCCGACGCGGACGCGGGGCGCCGCGCCGTCGAGGCGCTCGTCGAGGGGACCACCGGCGTGCAGCGCGCGCTGCGGGCCCGCCCCTCGGCCGTCGCGCCCTCGGACCTCGACGCGCTCCCGCGCCCGTCGCCGAGCCAGGGGGCGCCCACCGTGCCCGTCGGCGAGGAGCGCACCCCCGTGCGCACGGCGTT
>JAJXTK010000767.1 GCA_021783935.1 Myxococcales bacterium
TCGCCTTCGCGAGCGACGGCGACGGCACGCTGTGGACGTCCGACGTCGGCGAGGCGCTCTTCGACCGCGTCCTCGAGGTCGGCTGGATCGGCGAGCCGGCGCGCCTCGCGCTCGAGGCCGAGCTCGGCCATGTGCACGGCGGGGGTCGCATGCCGCACGGGCCGCCCGCGGAGCTCGCGCGCGCGCTCTTCACCGCGTACCTGCGCGGACACTACGCGGAGGATCGCATGTGCGCGACGATGGCGTGGTGCATGGCCGGCCGTCGCGAGGAGCAGGTGCGCGTGCTCTCGCGCGAGCTGCTCGAGGGCTCGTTCGGGCTGCGAGCGCGGCTCATCGAAGAGTCGTGCGAGCTGCTTCGCTGGGCGTCTTCGCGCGGGCTCGGCGTCTGGATCGTCTCGGCCTCGCCGCGCGCCGTCGTGGAGGAGGCGGCCGCGATCGCTGCGGAGCAGCTGGGCGTGCCCCCGCCGAACGTGCTCTCGATGGTGCCGCGCGTGGTGGACGGCGTGATCGAGCCCGGACTCGAAGGGATCGCGACCTACGGCGAAGGCAAGTGGACGGCGCTCGGTGCGGCCCTCGCTCAGCAGGGGCGGGCGCTCGTCGGCGCGCTCGGGGACAACGCGTTCGACGCGGCGATGCTGCGCGCGGCGGAGGTGCCGGTCGCGATCCGCCCGAAGCCCGCGCTGCTCGCGATCGCGCGCGAGGTGCCGGGCCTCGTGCGCGCGGCGACGGCGGAGCCGTGAGCGTCAGCCGAGCGCGCGCAGCGCCTCGAGCGCGCGGCGAAGGTCGTCGGGCCACGGCGCCTCGAAGCGCACCTGCGCGCCGGTGATCGGGTGCGCGAAGCCGAGCACGCGCGCGTGCAGCGCCTGTCGCCCGAGCGCGTCGCCGATCGCCCGCACGCGCGCGTCGCGCGGCGCTCTTCCGTAGAGCGGATCGCCGAGGAGCGGCGCGCCGGCCTCGGCGAGGTGCACCCGGATCTGGTGCGTGCGCCCCGTCTCGAGCGTGCACTCGACGCGGGTGCATCCGGCGGCGGCGAGGCGCTCGACGACGCGCGCGTGGGTGACCGCCCGCTTGGTCGCCCCGCGCGCGTGCTTGCCGGTGAAGGCCTTGCGATCGGTCGGGTGGCGGCCGTAAGGCGTGTCGAAGTCGGCGCGGTCGGGCAGGGCGCCGACGGCGATCGCGTCGTACACGCGCTCGATCGCGTGACGAGCGAACTGCGCCTTGAGCGCTTCGCGCGCCGCCGCCGTCTTGGCGATCACGAGCACGCCGCTCGTCCCGCGATCGATGCGGTGCACGATCCCCGGGCGCAGGCGGGCCTCGGCGGCCGCCTCGCTCTCCGAGGCATCTTCGTCGGCCTCGCCTTCGGGCGCGCGGTAGGGATCGGGCGGCGCCAGCGGCGAGCGCGCGAGCAGGCCGTGGACCAGCGTCCCCTCGTGGTGCCCCTTCGAGGGATGCACGACCACGAAGGGGGGCTTGTCGACGACGACGATCGCGTCGTCCTCGTAGAGCACCTCGAAGCGGACCGATGGATCGGGCGTGATCGTCGTGGTCGGCGCCGGCAGCGGGCGCGCGACCAGCACGACGCCGGCGCGCACCTTCGTCGCCGATCGCGGCGGGCGCGCGCTCCCCTCGATCGCGACCCGCCCCGCCTCGATCCAGCGGGCGACCTCCGCACGCGACGCCTCGGGCGCGAGCGCCGACAGAGCGCGATCGAGCCTCGCGCCGTCGAGCTCGGCAGGGACGAGCAGCCGCAGCGGCGCCGCTACCACATCTTCGACCGGATGTGCCCCTTGCCGCGGATCAGCAGGTCGATGATCGCCCGATCGTAGAAGTTCTTGGCGTAGAGGTCGGGCGACACTCGCGAGTTGTAGAGCGCGCGCCCCTCCTCGATGTCGGCCGCGACCTCCTCGAAGAGGTTGTCGGTCGCCACACCCTTCTCGATCTTCTCGGCGTTGTAGAGGGACAGGTCGCTCGCGATGGCGCGCGCCAGGCGTCGCGCCGCCTCTTCGATCTCGATGAGGGCCATGTCAGTCGATCCTTTCACGCAGCCCGGTCGGCGAGCAAGTTCCGTCCGGCGGCGCCCGTCTCGGAGGCGACTCTGCCATCGGGCCCGCAAACATATCGCCCGCGCGGGCGTCCACCGTTGCCCTCTCGGCCGCTCTCGGATACCTCTCGGTGTCCGAGCAGCCCGCGATCTCGCTCCGCCCCATGGCGTTCGAGGCGCGGCGAGGCTCCGCAGAAGGCGCCCACACTCCGCATTACTTCGTGGCCGCTTGGATGTCGGCTCATCGAGACGAGGCTTGGATGGCCAAAGACCAGCAGATGGTGATGTATGAGGAGGAGTTCAATCAGATCCAGTTCGTCGTCGACAAGCTGGTCAAGGATGCGAACGCCAAGGTCGTCTTCATCGTCGACAAGAACGGGCAGCTGATCGCGGCCTCCGGCGACGTCGAGAACCTCGACACTACCTCGCTCGCCTCGCTCACGGCCGGCAACATCGCCGCGACCGGCGGCATGGCGAAGCTGCTCCGCGAGGAGGAGTTCGCGACGCAGTTCCACGAGGGGAGCAAGCAGAACGTCCACATCCAGCTCGTCGGCAATCGCGTGATCCTCGTCGTCATCTTCGACGCGCGATCGTCGCTCGGGCTGGTTCGGCTGCGCGTGAAGAAGGCGTCCGAAGAGCTGAACAAGATCTTCGAGGCGCTGCTCAAGAAGGTGCAGGAGCCCGGCGCCGACACCCCGTTCGCCGAAATCAGCGACGAAGACATCGACAACCTCTTCAACGATTGATCTCGAACCGCACCCCATAGTCACGGAGAGCGCGGAGAGCCTGCATGTCGTTCATCAACTACATGAATCTC
>JAJXTK010000768.1 GCA_021783935.1 Myxococcales bacterium
GGTCGAGCGGCTCTGCGCGTCGTACGGCGCGGGCGCGCGCTGGGTCGACGCGCGCGAGGCTGGCGCGGTGCACGAGGCGGCGGTCCTGCGGCTCTCGATCGACAAGGCCATCGCCGAGCTCGGCTTCCGGCCGCGCTTCTCGATCGGAGAGACCATCGAGCGGACGGCGCGCTGGTATCGAGCGTGGGCCGAGGGGGGCACCGCGATGCGGGCGGCGTCGCTGCGCGATCTGCAGGCGTACGCGGGCGCGTGAACGTAGAATCCACGTCGATGCCCGAAGCGCCGAAGCCGGACAAGGAGCTCGACGACGCGGCCCTCGAGCGACGCATCCTCGACCTCGCCGCCGAGCTGCACCGACGCCGCCGCGCCAAGGCCCCGCCGTTCGACGCGGGCAAGTCGGTGGTCCCGTACGCCGGCCGCGTCTACGACGAGCGCGAGGTGCAGGCCGCCGTCCGAGCCAGCCTCGATTTCTGGCTGACGCTCGGCCCCGAAGGCGACGCGCTCGAGCGCGAGCTCGCCCAGTTCCTCGGCGTGCGCCACGCGCTGCTCGTCAACTCGGGATCGAGCGCGAACCTCGTCGCGTTCATGGCGCTGACCAGCGACGAGCTCGAGCGCCCGGTGCGGCCCGGCGACGAGGTCATCACCGTGGCCGCCAGCTTCCCGACCACGGTCAATCCGATCGTCCAGGCGGGCTGCCTGCCGGTGTTCGTCGACGTCGATCGACGCACGGCCAACGTCGACGTCGCCCGCCTCGAGGACGCGCGCTCGCCGCGCACGCGGGGGGTGATGCTGGCGCACACGCTCGGCAACCCCTTCGATGTGGACTCCGTGCTCGCCTTCTGCAAGCAGCACGACCTCTTCCTCGTCGAGGACAACTGCGACGCGCTCGGCAGCCTGTGGAAGGGGCGGCTCACCGGTACGTTCGGCGATCTCGCGACCTCGAGCTTCTACCCGGCGCACCACATCACGATGGGCGAAGGGGGCGCCGTCTACACGAGCTCGCCCGCGCTCAAGAAGATCGCCGAGAGCTTCCGCGACTGGGGGCGCGACTGCTGGTGCGCGAGCGGCTGCGACAACACCTGCGGCAAGCGATTCCGGTGGTCGTGGGACCAGCTGCCGGAGGGGTACGATCACAAGTACGTCTACCGACACCTCGGCTACAACCTGAAGCCGACCGACATCCAGGCCGCCATCGGCCGCGAGCAGCTGAAGAAGCTGCCGAGCTTCGGCGAGGCGCGGCGACGCAACTGGCGCGCGCTGCGGGCCAAGCTCGGCGAGCTCGAGGACGTCTTCGACTTCGTCGAGGCGACGCCGGGCTCGGACCCGAGCTGGTTCGGGCTGTTGATGGTGATGAGGCGCCCCGACCACCGCAAGCTCGTCGAGATCTGCAAGGGGCTCGACGCTCGCAAGATCGGCCACCGGCGGCTCTTCGGCGGCAACCTGCTCAGGCAGCCGGCCTACCGGAACGTGCAGCACCGCGTGGTCGGCGGGCTCGAGGTCACCGACGCGTTCATGGCCGGCGGGCTGTTCCTAGGCGTGTATCCGGGGCTCAGCGAGGAGATGATCGACGCGATCGCGCGGGGGATGGTCGAGGCGGTGCGAGGCGCGCGGCCGGCGCGCGTCGAACAGGAGCCTCGGTGACGCGCACGATCGCGTGGGACGTAGATGACGTCCTGAACGATCTCATGCGCGCGTGGTTCGAGCAGGCGTTCCGCCCCGCGCACCCCAGCTGCGCAGTCGCCTATGAGCAACTCGTAGAGAACCCGCCCTGCGCGGTGCTCGGCATCACGCTCGAGCAGTACCTAGCATCGCTCGATGGCTTCCGGTTGGCGCACGCTGCCGACCTAGCGCCGGACCCGGAGGTCCTCGATTGGTTCACGCGCCACGGCGACGCGTTCCGCCACGTCGCGGTGACGGCGACGCCCCTGCACACCGCACCGATCTCGGCTGCCTGGGTGCTGCGCCACTTCGGTCGCTGGATTCGCACCTTCAGCGTGATCCCGTCGCCGCGCCCCTTCGACGCGAGCAAGCGCTGGGACGCGACCAAAGGCGACTGGCTCCGTTGGTGCGGGAAGGTGGACGTGCTCGTCGACGACTCGCCGCGGAACCTGGCGAGCGCCGGGGAGGCGGGCGTCGCGGCGGTGCTTTGGCCGCGACCGTGGAACGCCGCGCGGGGTTGTGGTGCAGCCGACGTGCTCGCATCGCTCTGCTGATGGCAGACTCCTGCCAGAAGCGCCCTTCTCATTCGCCCGCCATCGGCGTTCCGCCCGGGGTGCGCCGCTTCAGCGCCTCGAGGCGGTCGCCGCCCGCCGACCCGCGCGACGCGACAAGGAGAACGGATAGGTTCGCTGCCACATGAGGGCGGCGCCCCAGACTTCGTTCCGGTGAACAGCTATCGATGAGGAATCGTCAAGGAATCGGGCTCGTCGTGCGATCACCTGATCTTGGTGACGTACCCGTCACGGCCGGTGCCAAGTCGCTAGCATCGCCGACATCGAGACTTCCGCCGCCGCTTCGGACGCGGGCCGATCGCCAAGTCGGCTGAAGGCTCGGATGGAAGTCTGGCGCCCTGCCATGGCTCACGGGGAAGCACGGAAGATGACGGCCTGTCCGGTCGGCAACACCAGTGGTACCTCGGCCTTGTTGACGAAGAACGCGTCCACCGCCGCACGCGCTCCGGGGCATGATGGAAACCCGTAGTCGTCGAAGACCAAGAATCCGCCCCGAACGAGTCGAGGATAGATGAACTCGCAGCAATCTCGGACGTGTGCACTCGCCCGAAAGTACCCCGCCCCCCGCCTTGCGCGTTGGCGCCGCATCGGGCAGGAGCGCCCCGCCACGCCGGGCAGCGGGCCGCG
>JAJXTK010000769.1 GCA_021783935.1 Myxococcales bacterium
CGGGCGCCGTCGCCGTCGAAGTCGGCGCGGGCGCCGTCGCCGTCGAAGTCGGCGCGGGGGCCGTCGCCGTCGAAGTCGGCGCGGGGGCCGTCGCCGTCGAAGTCGGCGCGGGGGCGGTCGACGTCGAAGTCGGCGCGGTCGAATTGGACGCGAGGTCGCCGTCGCGGTGTTGCCAGCCGGGGACGTGCGGCTTGTGCATGCGCCACGCACGAATGGTCGAGGTGTTGGTGGACGCCGGCTCCGCGGAGGCCGTGCTGCCGCTGCCCGGGTCGGCGCCGCTGCACGCGAGCAGCGAGACGAGGCCGACGGCCGAGAGCACGATGGCGGTGCGCGCGAGGCGCGGACTGTGGAGCGTTTCCGAATGCGTCATGCACCGTATCTAAGACTCACGGTCGGTGCAGAAAGGGAGCACAGGTGCGCGTCATCCGAGCACACACCGTGTGCACGCACCGTCGTCGCGCTCGGATGGGAGCCGATTAGTCGTCGGCGCCGCTCGAGAGCACGGGAGCGGGCGCGTCGGAGAGCCCGCCCGCGCGCAGCAGCTCGGCTTGGCGGTTCGCCTGGAGCGCCGCGATGAGCTCGTCGAGATCGCCGGCGAGGATCCGATCGAGCTTGTTGAGCGTGAGCTTGATGCGGTGATCGGTGACGCGGTTCTGCGGGTAGTTGTACGTGCGGACCTTCATCGACCGCTCGCCGGTCGAGACCATGCCGCGGCGCTCGGCCGCCACCGCGAGATCCTGCTTCTCGCGCTCGATGTCGAGCAGGCGCGCGCGCAGGATCTTCATCGCCTTCGCCTTGTTCTTGATCTGCGAGCGCTCGTCCTGGCACTTCACGATCATGCCGGTCGGCTTGTGGAGGATCTGCACCGCGCTGTTGGTGGTGTTGACCCCCTGGCCGCCAGGGCCGCCGCTCGCGGCGATCGAGATCTCGAGGTCCTTCGCCTCGTCGAGGTGCACGTCGACGTCCTCGGCCTCGGGCAGCACCGCCACGGTCGCCGTCGAGGTGTGGATGCGCCCCTGCGTCTCGGTCGCCGGCACGCGCTGCACGCGGTGCACGCCGCCTTCGAAGCGCAGCGCCGAGTAGACGTTCTTGCCGGTGACCAGCGCGACGAGCTCCTTGTAGCCGCCGGCGCTCGCCTCCGAGAGCGACATGACCTCCATCTTCCAGCCGCGCGTCTCGGCCCAGCGCGCGTACATCTTGAAGAGATCCGCCGCGAAGAGCGCCGCCTCTTCGCCCCCCTCGCCCGCGCGGATCTCGAGGATCGTGTTCTTCGCGTCGTTCGGATCGTGCGGCAGCAGCGCGAGCCGCAGCTCGTCCTCGAGCTTCGGCTGCACCTCCTTCAGCCGCGCGAGCTCCGGCTCGGCGAGCTCGCGCAGCTCGGGATCGGCGAGCGCCGCCTCGCTGTCGGCGATCTCGGCGAGCAGCGCGCGGTAGCGCTCATAGAGCTGCGTGACCGCCTCGATCTCGGCGCGCTCCTTCGACAGCTTCAGGAACGCCTGCCGATCGCCGACGACGGCGGGGCGGCAGAGCAGGTCCTCGAGCTCGCGGAAGCGGCGGGCGATCGATGCGAGCTTGTCGAGCGGGAGCATGACCGGCGGGGTCTACCGCGGCCGCGCCGAAGAATCACGCGAGCAGCGGGAAGGTGCACGCTTCGCCGACGCGCGCTGGGCGGTCAGCCCGGGCGGAGCGCCGGCGCCGAGACGAGCTCCTGGTAGCTCGCGAAGCTGACGATCTCGGCGTCCGTCGCGACGTCGGTGCCCACCCGCTCGCGCCACAGCGTGGCGCGCATCGAGGCGAGCGCGATCTCGAGCTGGCCGTCGTCGGGCTCGATGGTCGTGATCTTCTGGATCAGAAACCCGGGCCAGAGCAGCGCGCGCAGCGGACCAGTGAGGCAGTAGCGCGCAGTGAAGCGCTGCAGCTCGAAGGTCACCGCCGCGAGCACCGGCAGGAACGGCAGCTTGATGAGGAAGAAGGTGAGCTGCTTCTGCCAGCCGGGCCACGCGACCTTGGGCATGAGCGGCGTGAGGGCCGTGTAGACGAGGATCGACACGAGCACCGTGAGCACCAGGAACGTCGTGCCGCACCGCGGGTGCAGCGTCGTCTTGCTTCGCGCGTGCTCGACGTCGAGCGGCTCGGCGGCCTCGTAGGTGCTGATCGTTTTGTGCTCGGCGCCGTGGTACTGGAACACGCGGCGGATCTCGGCGACGCGACGGATGGCGCCGAGGTAGCCGACCACGACGAGCAGCTTGAACGTGCCGGTGAGCAGCTGGAAGCGCCCCGAGGCGACGTCGAGGTCCCAGTGGAAGAGCGCCTGCACTCCCCACGCGAGCAGCTGGGGCAGCGCGACGAGGAAGAGCACCATGACGATCGTGAGGATCGCCATGCCGTTGGGCGCGCGGCCGCCGTCGTCGCCCCCCGCGGGGTCGGCGTCGGCGCGCGTCGCGAGGTTGGCGAGCGAGACGCCGAACGCGCCGAGCACGCTGGCGACCCCCGCGCCCTTCTTCGCCTTGGGCTTCGCCTGCGCCTCGTCTTCAGGCCAGTCGGCCTCCATCCGCTCGGCCGAGAAGCGCAGCGCCTCGCTGCCGAGCCGCAGCGACTCGACCAGCGTCGCGACCCCGCGCACGAGCGGCAGCTTGGCGGCCGCCGAGGCGCGCTTGGTCACCGGCCGCTCGCGCACGTCGATCGAGCCGTCGGCGCGGCGCACCGCGATGGCGAACGACGCGGGCGAGCGCATCATCACCCCTTCGATCACGGCCTGGCCGCCGATGTAGGGCTTGTCGGGGGTGCCGTTCGCGGCGCGCGTGTCGGACATCTCCCGCGAACCCTAGCAGGCCGTTGAGAAACGGCCTGCGGGA
>JAJXTK010000099.1 GCA_021783935.1 Myxococcales bacterium
CGCGCCCGCGCGATCGCGCTGGCCGCGCTGCGCGGCGCGCGCGCCACGCTCTGGACCACCACGCAGACCGGCCCCGACGCGAGCGGGATCGTCACGCGCAGCTTCCAGGCGCGCGACATCGCCGCGGGGGCGGCCCTTCGGCCGGCCTGGCTGGCTGAGTGAACGGCTTGACGCTACGTTCGACGAGTCGTGCCCGAGGTGCGAGGTCACTGGTTCCCGAGCATCGTGAGCGCCCTGGAGAAGCGGGGCGTCGAGGCGGAGATCGCCGCCCACCTGCCGGTCACCACGCGGCACATCCTTCGCTCGGCCGATCCCGCCGGCTGGTACGACGAGGGGCACACGCTCGCGATCTTCCAGGAGATCGCGCGCCAGCACGGCCCCGCCGCGACGCGCGAGCTCGCGCGCGACGCGGCGCGCTTCGCGATGTTCGGCCCGTGGCGTGACCTGATGGCCGCGCTCGTGCTGCTCCTCGGCGGCACCCCGCGCATGGCGTTCGAGCAGCTCCCCGTGCTCTGGAGCGCGAGCCGACGGGACGCCGGCACGCTCCGCTGCGTCGCCTCCTCGGCGCGCCACGCGGTCACCGAGCTCTCGGGGTTCGCGCTCGCCGCCGACGCCACCTGGGCCGAGGTGTGGCTCGGCCACCACGACGCGCTGCTTCGGCACCTCCGCTTCGGCGGTCAGGCGGCCCTCGAGGCGGTCGACGGACCGAGCGGCGTCGTTCGCGTGCGCACCAGCTTCGGCCCCCCGATCGCCGGCGCGCCGCCGACCAACGACGGGCGGAGCAGCGGCGGATGAGCTCGCGCGCCAAGCCGCCGCGCGACGAGGTCGCCGAAGAGCAGCCGCCTGGCCCCGAGCGCGCGCACGTCGCGCTGTCGTTCGCCATCGAGACCGAGCGCCTCGTGCTGCGCGCGCACAGGCCGAGCGACGTGCGCGCCCTGCGGAACTTCGCGATGGAGAACGACGCGCACCTGCGGCCGTGGTCGCCGCGCCCGCGCGCGCGCGAGGCGGCGCGCTCCATCGTCGAGGTCGCCAAGCGCGTGGCGGTGCAGCGCAAGCTGTGGCGCGAGGATCGCGGCTACGTCTTCGCCGTGACGCTGCGGGCGGCCGGCGCGCGCGCGGGGCAGGGGCCGATCATCGGGCGCGTCGCGCTCGACGAGGTCGTGCGCGGGCCCTTCCAGAACGCCTACCTCGGCTACGCGATCGCCGCTGCGGCCCAGGGGCGCGGGCTCGCGCGCGAGGCGGTCGCGGGGGCGCTCGGCTTCGCGTTCGCCGTCGCGCGGCTGCACCGCGTCCAGGCCGCGATCATGCCGAGCAACGCGCGTTCGCTCGCGCTCGCCCGCGCGCTCGGCCTGCGCGAGGAGGGGCTCGCGCGCGCCTACCTCGCCATCGACGGCGGCTTTCGCGACCACCTGCTCTTCGCGGTCACGCGGGAGGAGTGGCTCGCGCGCGCTCCGCTCCAGCAATTCCAGGGATCATGGAGCCTCACGCGCGGCTGAGCGGGCGTCGGAACCTCGCGGTCACGAACGGCGTCGATCTGCCCACGTAGGTGACGAGGGGGGGTCGGGCACCGCTCGCGAAGGGGCTCGATCCGCCGGTGAATAGAGTACCCTCCGGCGCGGTCGAACAGGGGCGAGGGGATCATGAAGCGAGCTCTGGGGTTGTTGGGCGTTCTCGGGGGGATGGCGACCGCGTTCACGCTGCTCGCGCTCTCGCCCGAGTCGACGGTCTGCGCCGCGCCGGCCGCGGCGTCCACGGCGCCCGTCGCGTCGGGCACTCCGCAGTCGGTCTACATCAACCGCGCGGGCGCCGGCGTGATCCTGCCCCCGTCGGTCGACGACGCCGAGGCGTTCTGCGCGCTGGTGCTCGCGTGCCGCGACGTGCCGATGTACCCGCCGGAGCCTGAATTCCAGCGGTGCGTGAGGACGATCATGGCGGAGCTCGCCGGCCCCGACGCGCTCACCTCGTCGCTGTCGATCCGTGAGTGCGGGCTGTCGGCGACGTCGTGCTCCAAGCTGCGCCAGTGCGCGCTCAAGGGGGCGAACGCCACCGCGTGCGACGGCGTCGCGATCGACTCCGACACGCCGGTCGGCAAGTGCGACATCGACGCGCGCGCCATCACCTGCTGGCGCGGCAAGGTCCTCGGTGTGCGCAATTGCGGCCTTGCCGACGAGCTCTGCGTGGCCAAGGGGGGCAAGGCCGACTGCGCGCTGCCCGGGGCCTGCCCCGCCAACGCGAAGAACGACTGGACCTGCGCCGGCAACCGCATGGTCAAGTGCCAGGACAACAAGTTCCTCAGCCTCGACTGCGCGGTGCTCAACCTTTCGTGCTCGGCCACCGACGGCAAGGCCGCGTGCACCCCGCCCAAGACGGCCGGGTGCAAGGGGAACGGCATCACCTGCAAGGGCAGCGACGCGATCGCGTGCGTGAACGGCAAAGAGGTCCGCGTCGATTGCGGTCAGCAGGGGATGCTCTGCCACGACCCGAGCAAGCCCGCCGACGATCGCACCATCGGCCTCTGCGAGATGCCCGCGCCCGCCGACAAGAAGGACGCGTGCGACTCGGCGAAGTTCGAGGACAAGTGCGACGGCTCGAGCATCAAGTACTGCGCGGCCGGCACCATCCGCAAATACGAGTGCAAGTCGATCGGCGCGAGCAAGTGCGTCATGGACAAAGTGGGCGCCAGCTCGCAGCACGGTCCGCGCTGCACGGGGTGAGCCGAGCGCGCGGCTGGTTTCGCTTGCCACACGCCGCCCGGCTCCGCATCGTCGCGCCCGCGCGATGAAGAAGCTCGCGACGCCGCTGCCGATCCCGCGCGCGCTGCTGGTCGTGATCCTGCCCTTCCAGCGCTTCTTTCGGACAGCGTCGGCCAGTGGCCTAGCGCTCCTCGCGGCCACCGCGCTCGCGCTCGCGTGGGCGAACTCGCGCTTCTTCGCGCTGCACGAGCAGCTCTTCGGCAGCGTCGTGTCGTTCGACCTGTTCGGCCACACCGGCGCGTGGACGCTCCATCGCTGGATCGACGACGGCGCGATGACGGCCCTGTTCCTCGTCGTCGGCATCGAGATCAAGCGCGAGCTCACCGTCGGCGAGCTGCGCACCCTCGGCCGCGCGCTCTTGCCGGCCGTCGGCGCGCTCGGCGGCATGCTCGTGCCCGCCGCCATCTACGCGGCCTTGAACCGGCACGGCGCGCGCGCGGGGATGGGGGTTCCCGTCGCGACCGACATCGCCTTCTCGCTCGGCTGCCTCGCGCTCGTGCGATCGAAGGTGCCGACCTCGCTGGTGGTCTTCCTCGCGGCCCTCGCGATCTTCGACGACCTCGGCGCCATCGTGGTCATCGGCGTCTTCTACGGGCACGGCGTGGCGTCGGGGGCGCTGCTCGTGGCGATCGCCATCGTCGCGCTGCTGGTGCTCATGAACCTCTTCGGCGTTTGGAGCCCCCTCGCCTACGCGCTCGTCGGCGTCGCGCTCTGGATCGCCGTGCTGCGCGCCGGCGTGCACCCGACGCTCGCGGGCGCGGTGCTCGGCATGTGCGTGCCGGCGCGCCCGACGATCGATCCGCGCCGCTCGCTCGAGCGGCTCGAGGTCGAGATCGACGCGCTCCGCCGCGGCCTGCAACAAGACGACGACGACGCCTCACTCGCCTCGCTGGCGGCCATCGAGCGCGAGGTCGAGCGCGTGCAGACGCCGGCGGCGCGCCTCTCGCACGGCCTCGAATGGCTCGTGAGCTTCGTGATCGTGCCGCTCTTCGCCCTCGCGAACGCGGCGCTGCCGCTGACGAACGTGCCGCTCGGCCTGGTCTTCGGGCCGGTGTCGCTCGGCGTCGCGCTCGGCCTGTTTGTCGGCAAGCAGGCGGGCGTGTTCGTCTTCACGACGATGTCGATCCGCCTCGGCCTCGCGCCGCTGCCGACCGGCGCGACGCCGCGTCAGCTCCACGGCGTCGCCGTGCTCGCCGGGATCGGCTTCACCATGTCGCTGTTCATCGCGAAGCTCGCCTTCGACACGAACACCGACGCGGCGGCCGCCAAGCTGGGCATCCTGCTCGGCTCGCTCGTCAGCGCCGTGGTGGGGCTCGCGCTGCTCGCGGGCGGCGCGAAGGTCGCCGAGGCGCGCGGCTGATCGACGCCGACGCTCAGCGCTTCGAGAGGGCGCAGCGAAAGCCGACGTCGGGGTCGCGCCAGCTCGCGCCGTCGCTGCCGCGGATGTCGGCGCGCGCCTGGATGACGTCCGTGCTCCCCCAGCTGCCGCCGCGAAAGATGTAGACCGCGTCGCCCGCGACGCCCGTCAGCGAGCTGCCGTCGGGGCGGACGGTGCTCGTCCACTCCCATACGTTGCCCGAGAGATCGAAGACGCCGAAGGGGTTCGGCGCGAACTGCATGACCGGGCACGTCGACTCGGGCCAGCTCGACTTCGCGCGCGCGCTGCCGCGCCAGCACCACTGTTCGGGCGCGGGCTCGTCGTCGCCCCACGCGTACGTCCAGCCGCGGCTGCCGCCGCGCGCGGCCCACTCCCACTCGTCCTCGCTCGGCAGGCGCTTGCCGACCGCTCGGCAGTAGCCGTCGGCCTCGTACCAGGTCGGGCAGTTGAGCGGGTGCTGGCCGCGCCCGGCCTTGCCCCAGTTGCAGGTGCCGTACTTGCTCGCGAGCCCCGCGTCGTCGCACGCGCCTCGCTCCGCGCAGAGGGCGTACTCGTCGACGGTGACCTCGTGGACGTCGAGGCAGAACGGCTCGACCTTCGCCGATCGCTTCGCCTCCCCGAGCGTGTACTCGCCGCCCGGGATCGCCGCCATCGTCGCGGGGCAGCCGCTGCGCGCGAGGTTCGTCGGCCGCATGAACGCGCGCGCCGATCGGACGCGGACGCCGCGCGTCGTGAGCGTCGTGGTCGCGACCAGCGAGCTGGCGAGCGCCGCCGCGAAGAGCCACACGTACGGCGCCCGTCTCCTCGCCACGGCGCGATAGTATCTCTCCCACGACCATGAGCCACGCACGCAAGAAGTTGGCGATCCTCGTCGGCGGCGGCCCCGCCCCCGGGATCAACGCCGTCATCGGCGCCGCGACGATCCGCGCCGTCCTTTCGGGCTTCGAGGTCGTCGGCAGCGCCGACGGCTTCTCTCACCTCATGCGCGGCGACATCTCGCACGTGCGCAGCCTGACCATCGAGGACGTGAGCCGCATCCACTTCCGCGGCGGCAGCTTCCTCGGCATCTCGCGCGCGAACCCGACCAAGCGCGAGGAGGAGCTCGAGGAGACGATCCAGAGCCTGTTGCGCCTCGAGGTCGACAAGCTCGTGACCATCGGCGGCGACGACACCTGCTTCTCGGCCTCGCAGATCGAGCGCAAGTCGGAGGGGCGCCTGCGCGTCGTGCACGTGCCCAAGACGATCGACAACGACCTCGATCTGCCGAACATGGCCGACACGTTCGGCTTCCAGACGGCGCGTCACATCGGCGTCGAGCTCACCGAGAACCTGATGGTCGACGCGCGCACGACGCACCGCTGGTATTTCATCGTCGCGATGGGGCGCAAGGCCGGGCACATCGCGCTCGGCATCGGCAAGGCCGCGGGGGCGACCATCACGCTGATCCCCGAGGAGTTCCCCGACGACCGGCCGATCCGGCTGCGGCAGGTGGTCGACATCCTGGTCGGCGCGATCGTCAAGCGCCTGGCCGCGGGGCGCCCCGACGGCGTCGCGATCCTCGCCGAGGGGATCGTCGAGCGCATGGAAGAGAGCGACCTCGAGCACCTGCGCGGCGTCGAGCGCGACGCGCACGGCCACATCCGCATCTCGGAGGTGCCGCTCGGCGAGATTCTCAAGGACGAGGTGCAGAAGCGCCTGCGCCCCTTCGACGTCAAGCCGACGATCGTCGCGAAGAACATCGGCTACGAGCTGCGCTGCGCCGACCCGATCCCCTACGACATGGAGTACGCGCGCGACCTCGGCTACTGCGCGGCGAAGTACGTCATCGAGGGGGGCAACGGCGCGATGGTGAGCCTGCAGAACGGCGTGTTCGTGCCGATGCCGTTCGCGTCGATCATGGACCTGAAGACCGGCCGCATCCGCGTGCGCATGGTCGACATCGAGAGCGATCGCTACATGATCGCGCGTCGCTACATGCTGCGATTGCGGCGTGACGACTTCGAAGACGAAGCCGAGGTCGCGAAGTTCGCCAAGGTGCTCGGCGTCACCCGCGACAGGTTCCGCGAGGAGCTCGAGTACCTCGTGCAAGACGACCCGCGCCCGCGGCTGTTCCACGAGGGGGGGGGCGGCGGCACGAACTCGGTGCGGCCGCCCGAGGTGCGGTAGCGCGCGTGCCGTCGCATCGACCCCCGGTCGAGACCGGGGGCTCGAGCCGAGCGAGCCCCGCCAGGGGCTTCCCAATCGAGGCCGGCACCTCGGTGCCGGCGATCGGGCGCCGCGGCTGCTTGGTCAGGGGCGCACCACCACCGCCTCGACGCGCACCGGGAAGCTCACGCTCGCCGCGATGAAGCACTCGTCGTGCGCGCGCGCGTGCAGCTGCTCGGCGAGCGCGAGGTCGCTCGTCGCGTCGATCGTGACGCGCGGCCTGAGCACCACCTCGTGGAAGTGGAGCGTCTTGCCCGGCGCGCCGTGCCCGAGCTCCCCGACGGCGGCGTCCTCGTAGGCGACGACGCGCACGCCGCGCCGCGCGCAGAGGGCGAGGTAGCTGAGCGCGTGGCAGGCGCTCAGGGCCGCGACGAGCAGGTCCTCCGGATTGTGCCTGCCGCCGTCGCCGCGCAAGGGGGGCGCGGCGCTCAAGTCCAGCGGCGGCTTGCCGTCGACCTCGACGAGCAGCGAGCGATCGTAGGCGTCGTACGCGGTGGTCGCCCCGCCCTGCGCGCCCGTCCAGCGCAGGCTCGCCTCGAACCGATGTCGTGCCGGCATGGTGCATGGATGCACGCCGTGCTTGTGCCGGCGCGGGATCCGGCTATACATCGCCCCCCCCTCTCGTCGTGCGGTACGCCGAGCGTTCGAGAGAGGCTGGAGAGGTGACCGAGAGGCCGAAGGTACCCGCTTGCTAAGCGGGCGTTCCCTAACCCGGAACCGCGGGTTCGAATCCCGCCCTCTCCGCTATTGCTCGAGGGGCCTTGCCCCGCTCGCCTGCAGGGCGGGCTTCTGCGTCCCCTGCACTCCGTCCAGCACGCTGGACTGCGTGCAGGAGACGTCGAACCCGCCCTCTCCGCTATTGCTCGAGGGGCCTTGCCCCGCTCGCCTGCGGGCGGGCTTCTGCGTCCCCGTGCTCCGCCCGGCACGCTGGACTGCGTGCCGGAGACGTCGAGTCCCGCCCTCTGCGCTCGCGAATCCTCGACCCCCTGGCCCTCCTCTCCTCTCGTGGAGCGGCACCGGGCGTGACGTCGTCGCGACCGTCTCGACGGCGCGGGGGTGACGGGCCCCGGCAAGATCGAGCGCATGTTCGCGTCCGGGGCGCGCTGGCGGGGCGGCGCAACCGCGGGGCCGACGCGGCATCCTGCGCGCTCTTCGGCGACGATCTGCGTCTGGGCGGAGTAGTCTTCCGCCTGGCTTGGTTGAGGGGGTTGGGTGCGCACGGATGCCGAAGGTCCTCGTCGTCGACGATCAGAAGAACATGTGCCGCACGGTGGCCATGCTCCTGCGTGGTGCGGGCTACGAGGTCGAGGAGGCCACCGATCCGAACGTCGCGATCGACCTCGGCCAGAAGGGCGCCTACGACGTCGTCCTCACCGACCTGAAGCTCGGCACGCGCGACGGCATCGACGTGCTGCGGGCCATCAAGGAGGCCTCGCCGATGACCGAGGTCATCGTCATGACGGCCTTCGCCACCATCGAGAGCGCCGTCGAGGCGATGCGGCTCGGCGCCTACGACTACATCCAGAAGCCGTTCAGCGAGCAGGAGCTGCTCGTGAAGACGGCGAAGGCGGCCGAGAACCGGCGGCTCTCGGGCACCGTCTCGCTGCTCGCGAGCGAGTTCCGCGAGCGCTACAAGTTCGAGTCGATCATCGGCCGCTCGGCGCCGATCCGCGAGATCCTCGGGCGCATCGTCAAGATCGCGCCGACCGACGCGACCGTGCTCATCACCGGCGAGAGCGGCACCGGCAAGGAGCTCGTCGCGCGCGCGATCCACGCGAACAGCAAGCGCGCGCAGCGGCCGTTCGTGCCGGTCAACTGCGCGGCGATCACCGAGACGCTCCTCGAGAGCGAGCTGTTCGGCCACGCGCGCGGCGCGTTCACCGGCGCGGTGGCCGCGCGCAAGGGGCTCTTCGAAGAGGCCGAGGGGGGCACCTTCTTCTTCGACGAGATCGCCGAGACGCCGATGAGCTTCCAGGCGAAGCTGCTGCGCGCGATCCAGGAGGGCGAGGTGCGGCGGGTCGGCGAGAACAAGCCGATCAAGGTCGACATCCGCATCATCGCGGCGACCAATCAGGATCTGCTCGAGAGCATCGCCGAGAAGCGCTTCCGGCAGGACCTCTACTACCGCCTCAACGTCGCGCGCTTCCAGCTGCCCCCGCTGCGCCTGCGTCGCGAGGACGTGCCGCTGCTCGCCGAGTTCTTCCTGGACAAGTTCAACCGCAAGATGACCGTGCGCGCCCGCTTCGGCGACGGCGTGGTCGAGGCGCTCGCGCAGCACGACTTCCCGGGGAACATCCGCGAGCTCGAGAACATGATCGAGCAGGCGGTCGCGCTGGTCGGCGACGGCGTCGTCAGCCGCGAGGATCTCCCGATCGCGCCGCCGAGCACGCGCCCCGCCACCGGCGGCAAGACGCTCGCCGACGCGGTCGACGTGGCCGAGCGGCAGGCGATCGAGGCGGCGCTGCGCGAGTGCGACGGCTCGCGCGAGAAGGCCGCCGATCTGCTCGGCATCAGCCCCACTACGCTGTGGCGCAAGATGACCCGCTTCGGGATCACCTTCTGATCGCGCGCTCGTTCACGGCCCGCATGGGTGGCTCGCCTCGTCCCAGGTGAGCTGCATCGTCCCCTCGACGCCGCTCGACCAGCGCCCCTTCAGCTCGATGCGGGCCCGCCGCGTCGCCGGATCGAGCTCGAGGATCGTCGCCTCGCCCGCCATCGCCTCCTCGTCCGAGACGGCGCGACCGTCGCGCCCGTCGATCCGAAACGCGCGCGCCGAGACGTGCGGCCCGGTGGTCGAGGCCATCTGCCACCCCTCGACGACCGGCAGCTTCGCGCCGAACGTGGGCGGCATGGAGATGGTGACCTCGATCGCCGTTCCGCCGAGCGGCGCGGCGCCGCCGTGCGGGAGCGCGCACCCTTCGTCGGACGCGTGCCAGGCGCTCACGACGAGATCGTCGCCGCTGGCGCTCACCCGCACGTCGGTGGGCTCGAAGCAGACGGCCCCGCCGCACAGCGGCGCCTCGGCGACCGGGTACGGCTCGAACTTCGCCGCGCACCCCGTCGCCGCGCAGGCGAACGCGGCGGCGACGAGCCCGACGGCCGGCGCATGGATGGCTCGCATGCACGTAACGTTGGGTCGCTGACGCGGCGTGTCAACCCCGAGATTTCCCGCGTTTCAGTCGATTTGCGCCTCGAGACAGAGATCGTCGTCGCTCCGCCGCGTCGCCTTCGACGGCTCCACGATCGACGCGTCGGGGCGCGGCGTCGGATAGCCGTGGAACACCAAGGCGAGCGGCCGCGGGTCCGACCTCGGCCCGCAGAGCGTCGCGCGCGCGCCGCGCAGCGTGGTGCCGAGCGCCGCGCCGACCTCGATCCGATCGAGGGGCAGGTAGCCCCCGTCGCGCATGCCGAGCCGCGCCAAAAGCTCGACCGTCTTGTGGCCGGGCTCGACGGCGATCGCGCTCCGCAGGCGCAGCAGGATGGGCTCGTCACCGCGCGGCAGGTGCAGCAGGTGCCCGGCGGCGTGGCCGAGGCCGAGCAGCGTGGGCGCAGTCGCCGGTCGCACGACGAGGTGCTCGACGCGCAGCGGGAGCGCGGCGGCCTCGATCGTGCGGCCGTCTGCGTCGAGCGGGACCCGCGTCGCCTCGAACGCGAGCGGCCGCAGCTGCGCGGTGAAGGACACGAAGAGCGCGCCCTCGCCGACCCCCGCCGGCAGCAGCGCCGTGAGCGCCCCCTTCGGGAGCACGATCTCGTGCGTGACGGCCGCGCCGCCCGGGGTCAGCTCGAAGCGAACGCGCCGAACGCGCGCCGCGAGGGGCGCGGCGGGCGAGACGGCGGAGGAGGCGCTCGCGCCGCCGACCTCCGCGAGATCGATCGCGTGATCGGTCGAATCGACCCAGCCGAGCGTCGCCGCCGCGAGGGCCGCGCCCACCAGCCCTGCGCCGAGGCGCAGCGCGATCGACGATCCGCCGCGGCGCAAGCTCAGCCCTTCTTGTTCGCGGGGGGCTCCGACGCGCCCAGGAGGCGATCGGAGACGTGCTCGCCGAGCTCTCCCCGGATCAGCCCCTCGACCACGCGCTCGGTCGCCGCGCGCTCGTCGCCGTCGACGTACTTGAAGCGGATGCCCATGCCCGCGGGGCTCTCCTCGGTCGCGCGCGCCGGATCGACCGTCCAGACGACCTCGCCGTTGAGGCGCAGCGGCTCTCCGAGCTTCGGCACCGTCAGGACGAACACGAACTCCGTGCCCGGCGGGAGCGGCTTCGCCGTTCGAATGAACGTGCCCCCTTTCGAGATGTTCTTCGTGTAGTCGGCGAAGAACGAATTGAGCCTTCGATACTCGACGCGCAGCTCGATCGGCAGGCGCGCCATCTCGCGTCGCTCGCGCCCCTCGCGCCGATCCTCGTTGGGATCCTCGTTGGGATCCTTGTCGGGATCCTTGTTGGGAACCTTGTCGGGATCCTTGTTGGGAACCTTGTTGGGATCCTTGCTGGGATCGTCGTGCTCGGCCATCCACCGGCACGAATGGCACGAGCCGGCGCGGGAGGCCAACCGCGACGGCGCGCACCGCCAGCGGAAGCGGCCTCGCCGGCCACCCCCTCGATCTCGTGGGGCCGGTCAGCTAGGTTCGAAGGCGGGCCGAGGTAGCCGAATGAGCAACGAACCGAAGGCGCTCGGCAAGATCGCGCTCCAGCAGAAGACCGTCTCGTCGTCCGCGGAGGATGCGGCCGCGATGCTCGAGGCGCTGCGCGCGCTCTCCGAGCGCTACGGCGTCCCGGGGCTCGACCTCCGCCAGGTCGCCATCGCGCTCGGCGGGCTCGACCTCTTGCCGCGCGAGATCGCGACGCGCCACGGCGTGCTGCCGGTGCTCGTGCAGGACGAGCGCATCTTCCTCGCGATGGCGAACCCCGAGGACAAGCGCGTCATCGACGAGCTCGAGTTCGTCACCGGCAAGCGCGTGTTCCCTTACGTCGCCGAGCCGAAGGCGCTCGCGGCCGTCATCGATCAGGCCTACGAGCTGCGGCTGCGCGGCGAGGCGTACTACCTCGGCCCGTCGGTGCCGCAGGATGTGCTCGCCAAGCTCGGCCTCGCCGCGCCGCCGTCGCCTCAAGCGCAGCCCGAGTCGCTCGTGCCGCCCCGCATGCAGCCGCCCCCTTCGGGCAAGGCCGCGACCTCGTTCATCGAGGGGGATTTCGCGGGGGGCAGCGAGCTGTCGACGGTGACGGCGGTCCCGGTGGCGGTCACCGAGCCGAGGAGCAAGACCTCGAACGAGCCGAAGACGATCCTCGTCGTCGACGACGAGGACGACATCCGTCGCCTGCTCAAGCGCGTGCTGAGCGATCGCGGCTACCGTGTCATCGAGGCCGATCGCGGCACCGTCGCGCTGCGCCTGGTCAAGGAGCAGACGCCCGACCTCATCGTGCTCGACGCGATGCTCCCCGAGATGCACGGGTTCGAGATCTGCCGGCGCATCAAGGGGTCCGAGAAGTACGGGCAGATCCCGATCGTGATGATCAGCGCGGTCTATCGAGGCTGGCGCTTCGCCGAGGATCTCAAGCAGAACCACGGCGTCGACGCCTACGTCGAGAAGCCGTTCCGCATCACCGAGGTCACCAAGGCGATCGACGGGGTGCTCGCGGCGCGCGCGGGCGAGCCGCCGCCCGATCGCGAGCGGATCTCCGCCGAGGCCGAGAAGGCGCTCCAGACCGGCATCGCCGCCTACCAGGCGGGCGATCTCGACGGCGCGATCGGGCACCTCAAGCGCGGCTCGACGCTCGATCCGCTCGCCTACCGGCTGCACTACCACCTCGGTCTGCTCTACGGGAAGAAGGGGCAGGTCTACGAGGCCATCCAGGCGCTCGAGACGGCCGTGGAGATCAACGGCAAGCACTTCGCCGCCCTGAAGAACCTCGCCGTCCTCTACCAGAAGGCCGGCTTCAAGCTGAAGGCCGTCGAGCTCTGGGAGCGCGCCCTCGCCAACGCGCCCGACGACGCGACCAAGCACGGGATTCGCGAGCACTTGCTCTCGTTGTTCTGAACGCCTCAGCGCGGCGTCTCGACCGTAGGACGCGCGGCAGCGCTGCGGGGTGGGAGCTTCGCCGACACGCGACGCCCGCCGCGCGCATGGGACCGACGCGCCCCTCGCGCTACACTCGCGCGTCGATCTTCTTGCCGAGCGCGCCCGCCGGGCTCGCGTCGGCGCCGCAGTACCCATCACGAACGAACCTGAAGCCCCGAGCATCGGAGGCCCGAGGCGTCGATGAAGTTTCTCTGCGATCAGTGCAAGGCGAAGTACCAGATCGCCGACGAGAAGGTGCAGGGCAAGACCCTGAAGATGAAGTGCCGCAAGTGCGGGCACGTCATCGAGATCCGCCCCGCCGTCGCGACGGAGTCGCCGAGCACGGGCGCGACGATGCACCTCCCCGCGCTGAGCGACGACGACGCCCTCGCCGCGGTCACCGAGCGGCACTCGGTCGCGCCGGCGGCGCCCGAGCCCGCGGTCGCCAAGGCCG
>JAJXTK010000100.1 GCA_021783935.1 Myxococcales bacterium
CGCGGCCGAGGCGCGCGGGCTGCTCATCGGCAGCCCGGGGCCGCGACGCCTGCGCGCGGTGACCCACCTCGACGTCGACGCGGAGGCGGTCCGCGAGGGCGCGGGCATCCTCCTCGCCGCGGCCGAGGAGGCCTCGCACGCGGAGCGCAGGTGAGCGCGCGCCGCGCCGTCGCCGTCGCGTGGCTGCTCGCCCTCTCGGCCTGCGGCACCGTCGGCGGCAAGACGTTCCTGCGCGCCTACGCGGCGGGTGATCGCGACTACAGCGCCGGTCGCTTCCTCGAGGCGGCCGACGCCTACCAGGCCGCCGCGAAGGTCGCCGAGCGCGATCGCGATCGCGACGAGTCGCTCTACGCCGCGGCCGAGTCGCGCGCCCGCGCGGGCGACGAGCTCGGCGCGCTCGCGGCCTTCGACGCGCTCGCCGACCAGAAGCCACCCAGCGATCGCGCGATCCGGGCCCGCTACCGCGCCGCGGAGATCCGGCTCGCGCGGGGCGAGACCGACGCCGCCTACGCCGGCTTCACGCGCGTGTTCACCGACGCGCCCGAGCACGGCGTCGCGCGCAAGGCGCTCTTCGCGGTCGTCGCGCACGTCGAGGCCGACAAGGGCAAGGGCGGCGCCCTCGCCTTCGAGACGGAGCTCTATCCACGGTTCGCGAGCAACCGGCTCGGCGAGGAGATCTGCTTCGACCTCAACCGCCGCCGCGAGGCCCTCGGGCAGGCGCGCGAGGCGCTCGCGGGCTACCTCGCCTGCGCCGACCGCTACCCGTACCCAGATGGCGCGCTCTTCGACGACGCGCTGATGCGCGCCTCGATCCTCCACGAGCAGCTCGGCGACCCGAAGGCAGCGATCGCGGACTGCGAGCGCCTGCTCGCCTACCAGGAGCCGAGCTACGGCAACGGCTCGTACACCCGCCCGCTCATGGCGCCGGCGCAGCTGCGCATCGCGGAGCTCCAGCGCGATGCGCTCGGCGACAAGGCGGCGGCCCGCAAGAGCTTCCGCAAGGTCTACCAAGACCAGCGCAGCTCGATCCTTCGGCCGCGCGCGCTCTTCGAGGAGGCGGTGCTCGCCAAGGAGGCGAGCGACGAGCGCGAGGCCTGCGACGCCGCGAACAAGCTCCTCGACGAGTTCTCGTGGACACGCTACGCGCGACGCGCGGACGAGGTCTGCGCGGCGGTCGGAGGCCGCGCGAAGAAGCTCCGCGACGAGCGCGGCAAGGGCAAGGGCAAGGGCAAGGGCCCCGAGTAGGCGACGCGCTCAGCGGCCGTGACCGTCCTCTTCTTCGTCCTCTTCCTCTTCCTCGTCGTCGTCGAGGTCCTCGTCGTCCTCGTCGTCGACCTCCTCGTCCTCTTCGGCCTCCTCGCCCTCCTCGGAGGCAGACTCGTACTTGAGATCGATGCCGACCTCGCCGAGCTGCGTCTCGAGGAGCTCGAAGAGCTCGTCGGCGTCGTCGCCGCTCCACTCCATCAGCACGTCGGTGAGGAACTCGAAGAAGTCGCCGTTGTCGAGGCGGCGCTCGATCTCCTCCACCTGGTCCTCGGTGAATGCCTCGAGGACGTCCTCGCGGAGCGATTCGGTGTCCCCCTCCTCGATCGCGTCCTGTGCGGAGAGGCGGATCTGCCGGACGGCCCGTTTGTCGAGGAAGATCTCCATGCGTGCGCGCGCCTCGAATCGGATGGTTTGCAGAATCTCTGACGGCTTGGCCCGTGGATGGCCCCCCCCCGAGATGCACAGGGGCGGGCGGAGGTGGCGTCCTCGGGAGACGGTGCGGGCGGCGTCGGCGTCGAGACGGTCCGACACGCGCCCGAGCGCCTCTCGAGCACGAGCGGGAGCTAGCCTAGCCACGTCCGCGCTGTCAACAAGCTCGCCGCGTGAGTCCGTGACGCGAGCGCCGCGGCTGAGCGAGTTCGCGCCGCGTAAGGAAGCTCTCGTCGCGGGCTCGGGCTCCGCCTCTGCGCTCGACCCCCCGTGCTCGCACCGACGGATCCCCGCGAACGCCCCGACCTTGGCCCGGCGACGGATCGCCGCGGTTGCGGACGTCCACCGAAGCGATAGCGTCGCTCTGGCGTGAGCCCCATGTCGAGGACGAGCGAGCGAAGGTCGGCGGCGCGACGCGCGAGCGTGTTCGTCGGGGCGGCGGCCGCGCTCGGCATCGTCTTCGCGGGCAGGGCACGTGCGGCCAGTGGTGCGGCCGAGGCGGCCACGGCGCCGAGCGCAGCGACGAGCTCGTCGACGACCGCCGCGGCGTCGGCGTCTGCGGTCGCCAGTGCCCCGATCGACATCTGGGCCGAAGCGCCCGGCGATCTCCGCAACCCGCGCGCAGGGCTGGATCCGCTCCCCTCGGTCGGGCGCTTCCTGACGTACTCCGTCGGGCTGCCGATCGAGGCGCTGCTCGATCCCGGCGCCGTGTGCGCGCACGCCGTCGAGCACTGCATGATCGGCGGCGGCGCGGGCGTCGCGTTCGGAGGCGCCTACCGCAACGGCACCACCGCCTTCGGCGCGGTCTGGGAGGTCACCTTCCACGACTCGCACAGCATCTACCAGCGCGGCGTGCTCGAGCAGCTGCGCGCCGAGTGGTCCTACCACCCCCACGCGGCGATCCTCTTCGACGGCGTCCAGCCCTTCCTGTACGCCGGCGGCGGCCTCGCCGTATACGGCGACAATTGGGCGGTGGCCACCTTCGGACCGTCGGGCTCGTTCGGCGCCGGGCTCGAATTCGAGATGGGCGTGAAGCTGTCGGCCACCGTCTCGTTCGCCTACCACCCCGTCTACTTCCGTCCTTTCCAAGATGCGAGCGGCACGCAGCGCCCCGCCGGCATCGTGCACTTCCTCGGACTCAACTTCGGGCTCGAGCTTCGCGAGCCCCTCTGACGTCGGCCCGCTCGCGCGCGCACACACCTTGACGATCGCAAAGGCGCGGGGTCTGATGGGCAACCCTGTGATTTGCGCTCATTGCGGGTGCGAAAACCCCGAAGGCATCGCCTACTGCCGCGACTGCGGCATGACGCTGCGAACGCTCGGCGCGCGCCTCGCGATGCCGACGCCGACGCCCGACCTCGCATCACCGGCGCCGCAGGGGCCGCCGCTCTCCTCGCGCGCCGAGACCTCCTGCCCTCGATGCGGCCAGCGCAACCCCGTCGAGAGCCGCTTCTGCCACTCGTGCGGCCTACCGATGTCGCCTCCCCCCGCGGCGGCGAGCGCGGGCACGCCTCCGATGATGGCGGCCGCGAACCCGCCGCCCGCCAGCGCGCCCGCTCGACCGGCATCGCCCGGTGCGCTCGGCGGCGCCGTGGTCTGCGGACGCTGCCGCGGCATCGCCGATCCCGGCGCCGATTTTTGCAAGTTCTGCGGGGCGCGCCTCGCGCCTTCGACGCCGGAGCCCCCGCCCGCCCAGGCGGTCGCGCCGCAGCCCGCGCGGCCGCTCGAGCCTCCGAGCCCTGCCCCGCCCTATGTCGTCGCGCAGCCTGCTCCCGCCGCGCGCCTCGACCACGCTTCGCCGCACGGCGCGACGCGACCGCTGCACGGCATGTCCGAGGGGGCGGCCCATGGACGGCTCGTCCGCATCGCAAAAGACGGGTCCGAGGGGGGGCAACACCCCATCGTCGGCGACCAGACCGACATCGGCCGGAGCGAGGGGGACATCGTGCTGCCCGACGACCCGTACCTCTCGCCGCGCCACGCTCGCATCGTCGCGAGGCCGTCCCCCGCCGGATCGGCGAAGCCGGTCCAGATGCGCATCGTCGACCTCGGGTCGGTCAACGGAGTCTTCGTGCGCGTGCGCGAGCAGCATCCCGTCGCACACGGGGACTTGATTCTCATCGGGCAGCAGGTGCTAAGATTCGAGACCGTGTCGGAAATCGAGGGGGCCCGTGGTCCGGCCATGCAACACGGGGTTCTCTTGTTCGGCTCGCCGGCACCCGTCGCACGCGCGCGGCTCGCGCAACGCACCGTCGAAGGGCTGACCCGCGACGTGTTCTACTTGGTCCGCGACGAATTCGTGTTGGGCCGCGAGGTCGGTGATCGGACCTTCGGCGACGACGTCTTCATGTCGCGCCGTCACGCGGCGGTCCGACGCGACCCGACGCGCGACGGCGGCAACGCCTACGTGCTGCAAGACTTCGGCTCTTCGAACGGCACCTTCGTCCAGATCCACGGCGAGCAGCCGCTCGAAGACGGCGATCAGTTCCGCATCGGGCACCACCTCTTCCGCGTCGACATCCCGACGCCGGGCACGCCCTCATGAACGTGAAGATGGGGCCTCCTGATGTGGGCGATCCGCCTGCGCCCACGCCGACCGCGCCGCTGCCCGACCTGGGCGACGCGCCTCCTCCGAGCTCGGGCGCGGCGCCGTATGCCCCCAGCCAGGGGCACGTCCGCGTGCGCCTCTTCGGTCGCACCGACGTCGGCCGCATTCGCGAGCACAACGAGGACAACTTCCTCATCGCCGATCTGAGCCGGGGCCAGCGCGGGCTGATGGAGAACATCCGCACGCACGTCGTCGGCCCGAGCGGCACGCTGTTCGCCGTGTGCGACGGCATGGGCGGCGCGGCGGCCGGCGAGGTCGCCTCGAAGCTCGCCGTCGACATCATCTACGAACAGATGCAGGCGGGCGGGCCGCCCCGGCACCGCGAGGAGCTCGCGCGGCGCCTGGTGCGCGCGGTGGAGGTCGCGGGCATGCGGATCTTCGCCGAGGCGAAGCTCGATCGGAACCGCCGCGGCATGGGCACCACCGCCACGGCAGCCGCGCTCCTCGACGAGTATCTCTTCCTCGCGCAGGTCGGCGACTCGCGCGGCTACCTGCTCCGGGGCGACAAGCTCGAGCTCGTCACGCGCGACCAGTCGCTCGTCAACCAGCTCATCGAGGCCGGCCAGCTCACCGAAGAAGAGGCCGAGAACTTCGAGCACTCCAACATCATCCTGCAGGCCCTCGGCACCGCCGACACGGTGCAGGTCGACCTCACGGTGGTGAAGCTCCGCCACGGCGACACGCTCATGATGTGCAGCGACGGCCTCTCGGGCATGGTGCGCGCCGAGGAGATCCGTCAGGCGCTGCTCTCGAGCCCCGAGCCGATCGACGTGTGCAAGGTGCTCACCGACCAGGCCAACGAGGCCGGCGGGCACGACAACATCACCGTCATCGTCGCGAAGTTCGAGGGGCTGCCGCTCCCCACGCCCGACGACGAGCCGGCCAAGTACCGCAAGTACGTCTTCACGACGGAGGAGTCGAGCGCCGAGCAAGCCGCCGCCGCGCAGGCCGCCGCCGCCGCGCGCACCGTCGCCGTCTCGGCGCCCACGCCGCTCAGCTCCCCCGTGCTCTCGCCCGAGGCGCAGGCCGCCTTGGCCGGCAAGCTCGGAGCCACGGCTGTCGGGCTCAGCGCGGCCGATTTCCTGCATGATCCGCAGGCCCAGCCCGCCGCCCCCGTCGCGGGCCCCGCCTCGAATCCGCCCGCCGGCGTCGCTGCGGCGATGCCCGCGACCGCGGCCGGCGGCCACCCGCACGCGCCACAGCCCGCGCAGAACACCGACGCGGAGTATCTAGCGGCCGGCATCCCGGCGAGCGGGCCATCCTGGATGTGGCTCGTCGCCCTCTTGGCGCTCGGGCTGGTGGGCGTCGGCATCTACATCTACCTCGGCAAGGGCTGAGCAGGGCGCACGCGTCGTCTCGGCTACGAGCTCCGCGCCACGGCGGGTAAGCTGGCCCGCATGCTGCGCCTCACCGTGCTGTCCGGGGCACGCGCCGGCCATCACGTGGACGTCGTCAAGCCGGTCGTCCGCATCGGGCGCGCTCCCGACAACGATCTCGCGCTCGACCCGAACGCCGACCTCGACGCCTCGGGCTACCACTGCGAGATCCGCGGCGAGGCGGGGCACTGGAAGCTCGTCGACTGCAACAGCCGCAACGGCTGCTTCTTGCCGGCGATGGGCATGGCGCGGGTGCGCGAGCACTGGCTCGTGCAGCAGGATCAGTTCCAGCTCGGACCGCAGGGGCCGCGCGTGCAGGTGGAGATCTTCGGCCCGCCCCCGGCGCAGGTCCCGGGGGGCTACCCCGCCGACGCGGCGATCGCTGGGACCGTGCCGACCGGCTACCACCCGACCTCGCAGCAGCCCGTGGTCGCCGCCGCGTACGCACCGCCGATGCCCCTCGCCGCGCCCGCGCCGTTGGCGGCCGTCGCGCCGCCGCAGGCCGCGCCGTCGTGCGGAACGCTCCCTCAAGGCGCGCAGCCGGTCGCGGGCGCCCCCGCGAAGAAGCCGATGGGGCAGCAGACGCTGCTCGCGCACGTCGGCGCGATGCTCGCGCAGCAGCAGAAGCGCGGGAAGTCGACGGTGGAGATCAAGGCGCTCGTCGATCAGAACGTGAAGGCCGCGACCGGCCGCATGCGCGTGGTGATCGGGCTCCTGGTCGTCTTGGTCTTCGCCGCCGGCGGCGCCATCGCCTACCTGGCGCTGCGCCAACCCGATCGCGAGGAGCTCGAGCAGGAGCTCGAGAAGCTCGCGATGAGCGACCCCAAGCGCAAGGAGATCGAGAAGAAGCTCGGCGCGCTCAGGCCGTCGAGCGAGGACATCGGCCGGAGGATCTACGACGAGAACAGGTCGGCGCTGTTCATGCTCGTCGCCCACGACGGCGACTCCTACGAGCACGGCGGCTTCTGCACGGCCTTCGCGATCAAGCCCGACGTGCTCGCCTCCAACGCGCACTGCGTGAAGGCCGCCGAGGACTACGAGCGCAAGGGGGCCGACGTCTGGGCGCACCTGAACGACTCGGCGAAGAACGGCAAGCCGAAGATGTTCCCGATCTCCAAGCACCGCGGCCACCCGAAGTACCGTCACGAGGGGGACCAGATCACCCCCGACGTCGGCCTCTTCCAGCTCGCCTCCGGCGAGGCGCCCGCCGTCGTGGAGCTCGCCGACAAGGCCGAGCTGAAGAAGCTCGGCACCGGGGACGCGCTCTTCGTGATCGGCTTCCCCGGCCGCACGATGAACGAGTCGTCGCCCGTCGCGACGTTCATGGCGAGCCACGTCGGGCGCGTGACCGACGCCGCGGGCGAGAAGGCCGACTCCTACGCCGACGCGTGGCTCATTCAGCACGAGGGGCAGACGACGCCGGGCACCAGCGGCTCGCCGATCTTCGACGCCGAAGGGCACGTGGTGGCGATCAACGCGGGCGGGCTGCTCGAGGCGAACAAGCAGGCGGTCTACAAGTACGCGATGCGGATCGATTTGCTGAACGACGTCAATTTGTCTAAAAAAGACAAGTAACGACGGCGCAATTCCAGGCGATCTCGCGCCGCCTGCCGAGGAGCCGACGTGCGGCCGTGTTTGACCATATGCGTAGGGTCATGTATCGTAACGGCCCGAATCGAGTCGCCCGCGACCGGATCGGCGACGGCCCTCGAGGCCCGGAGCAGCCATGGCCCGCAGGAAGCTGTCGACGACGATCTACATCACCCCGGAGCAGAGCGAGCGGCTCCGCATCCTCCATGAGCGGACGAAGGTCCCGGTCTCGGTCTACATCCGCGAAGGGATCGATCTCGTGCTCGCGAAGTACGAGCACATGGTGCCCGGCCAGGCGCCCCTCTTGCCGCTGACGCCCGAGCGCAAGGACGCGGGCGAGTAGCGCCCACCGGATGACGCAAAGCGACGAAAGGTGCTAGGACGGGGCTCCGATCATGAGCCTCGTCGTCATGAAGTTCGGCGGCACGTCGGTCGCCAACGTCGACCGAATCCGCAACGTCGCCAAGCGCTCGCTCGAGACCACGAAGCTCGGGCACGACGTCGTCGTCATCGTCAGCGCGATGGCCGGCGAGACCAACCGCTTGCTCGGCCTCGCCCACCAGTTCGGCGAGCTCCCCGACGCGCGCGAGATGGACGCGCTCGCCGCCACCGGCGAGCAGGTGACCTCCGCGCTCACCGCGCTCGCGATCCATCAGCTCGGCGGCAAGGCCGTGAGCCTGCTCGGCCATCAGGTGCGCGTGCTCACCGACAGCGCGTACACCAAGGCGCGCATAAAGACGATCGACGACACGGCGATCCGCACCGTGCTGAAGCAGGGCGCGATCGCCGTCATCGCCGGCTTCCAAGGGGTCGACGACAAGGGGAACATCACCACGCTCGGCCGAGGCGGCTCCGACACCAGCGCGGTCGCGATCGCGGCGGCGATCGACGCCGACGTCTGCGAAATCTTCACCGACGTCGACGGCGTGTACACGACCGACCCGAACGTCGCCCCCGCGGCGCGCAAGATCGCCAAGATTAGCTACGAGGAGATGCTGGAGCTCGCGTCGCTCGGCGCGAAGGTGCTGCAGATCCGCAGCGTCGAGATCGCCATGAAATACGGCGTCCGGGTGCACGTCCGGTCGTCGTTCGATCACAGCGAGGGGACCATCGTGACCAGTGAAGCAGGGATGAACGACCTCGAGCAGCTGACCGTCGCCGGCGTCGCGTACGACAAGAACGAGGCGAAGCTCACGATGCGCGGCGTCGTGGATCAGCCCGGCGTCGTGGCGAAGATCTTCGGCGCCCTCGCCGACGCGAACATCAGCGTCGACATGATCATCCAGAACGTCGGCGCCACGGCCGAGGGGGCCGCGGGGGGCACGACCGACGTCACCTTCACCGTGGGCAAGGCCGACCTGGCGCGGGCCAAGGCGGTCATCTCGCAGAAGGGCGCCGAGGTCGGCATGAAGGAGCTTCGCGTCGACGACGACGTCGTGAAGGTCTCGATCGTCGGCATGGGAATGCGCTCGCACGCCGGCATCGCGGCGAAGATGTTCCAGATCCTCGCGACGGAGGGGATCAACATCCAGGCGATCTCGACCAGCGAGATCAAGGTGAGCTGCCTCATCGCCGCGAAGTACACCGAGCTCGCGGTGCGCGCGCTGCACACCGGGTTCGGCCTCGACAAGCCCGCGGCGTAGGCTGCGGCGACCGCCAGGGCAGCCGTTCGTCGGCGCGCGATGGGGGGGGCCCGCCGCCGTGCCGTCGCGGCGGGCGATGAGCGACGAAGGCTCGCGGCCCCTATCGCAAATATTTGAGCGCGAGGATCCCGCCCACGAGCAGCACGAGGAAGCCGAGCATGATCCAGCTCAGCCAGCGCTCGACGAAGGGGCGGACCTTCGCGCCGAAGTAGTAGATCAGCCCGCCGACCAGGAAGAAGCGGATCGAGCGGCAGACGATCGAGGCGGCGACGAACTCGCCGAACGGCACGTGCGCGACGCCGGCGGTGATCGTGACGATCTTGAACGGGATCGGCGTGAAGCCCTTGGCGACGATGACCTTGAAGGCGTTGTCGAGGTAGAGCTGCTTCACCCTGTCGAACGCGGCCTGCGAGAACACGTGCGGGATGAACGTGCCGTGCAGCTTCTCCCAGAGCGCGAAGCCGATGTAGTAGCCGAACATGCCGCCGATCACGGAGCCGGCGAGGGTCCACGCCGCGAAGCGGAAGCTCTTCTTCGGCGCGGCGAAGCAGAGCGCCAAGAGCAGCACGTCGGGCGGGATCGGGAAGAAGCTCGCCTCCGCGAACGAGATCGCGAAGAGCATCGGCACGCCGTACGGCGTCTCGGCCCACTTGAGGCTCCAGTCGTACATGCGGCGCATGAAGCCGACGCGCACGTCGATGGGCGGCTTCAGCGCCTGCGGGCCGTCGTCGGCGGCGCCCGCGACGACCGCCTCGCCGAGCGTGGGCTCCTCAACGTTCTCGTTCGGGGACATCGGCGCGGACCCTACAAGCTGGCAGCGCCGCGCGCCAGTGCGCGACGCTCGTCACAGCCCGAGGATGGTCGGCAGCGCCGCGAAGTCGTCGAAGGTCGCATCGGGCGCGGCGGCCATGATGGCGTCCGCACGGCCGTAGCCGCCGAGGTAGATGGCCGATCGGACGTGCGCGGCGCGCGCGGCCAGCGCGTCGGGCGGGCCGTCGCCGACCATCCACGCGGCCGCGGCGTCGACGCCGAGCAGCCGCAGCGCCGCCTCGATCGGGGCCGGATCGGGCTTCAGCTTCGGCGCGTCTCCCGCGGCGATGACGCCGGCGAAGCGCGCGGGGCCGAGCAAGCCGGCGACCACCGAGTCGACGATCGGTCGGGGCTTGTTCGTGCACAGCACCGCCGCGACGCCGCGCGCGCGCAGCCTATCGAGGAACGCCTCGGCGCCCGGCATCCAGCGCGTCGCGGGCATGGGGTCGCGCGCGTAAGCCTCGAGGTAGCGCGCGAGCAGCGGCGTGACGCGCGGGTCGTCGAGCGGCAGGCCGAGCACGTCGGCGACGAGGCTCCGCGCGCCCCGCCCGACCCAGCGGCGCACGTCGTCCCGCGCGGGCGCCGGCTTGCCGTCCGCCTCGAGCGCGCGCGCGAGCGCGAGCGCGATGTCGTCGAGCGAATCGACGAGGGTTCCGTCCAGATCCAGCACGACGGCGCGGGTGCGACTCACCCTCCGTTCATCGCCGATCCAGGTCGCATCGTCGAGCCGATCGTGTCATCGATCCAGCGAATGCGCGCCGCCAAGGTCAACCGTCGGCTCTTCGGCAAGGCAGCCCTCGCGCTGCTCGGCGCGCCGGTCGTCGGCTGCGGCGCGCACGGCCCGGCCAAGCCACCCACCTCCCCCGCCGCGGGCTTCCCCGCGAAAGACGACCGCGAATCGCTCTCGACCCCCGAAGGCGACGTCTGGATCGACGCGCTCGATCCGCAGCTCGGCCCGAAGAGCGCCCGCTGCGTGATCGTCGTGTTCAGCGACTTCCAGTGCCCCTTCTGCCGCGACGCCGCGCTCGTCGTGCGGCGGCTGCACAAGGAGCGCCCCGAGGCGATCCGCGTCGTCTTCAAGCACCTGCCGACGCAGCTGCACCGCTCCGCGCAGGCCGCCGCGATCGCGGCGCAGATCGTCTTCCTCGAGGCCGGCAGCCAGGCGTTCTGGCGCTTCCACGATCGGCTCTTCGCAGAGCAGGAGCAGATCGATGACGAGCACCTCGCCGACTGGGCCGCCGCCGAGGGGGTCTCGGCCGACGCGATCGTAGCGCGCGCCCCGAGCGCGGAGCGGCGCGTGCGCGACGACGTCGAGCTCGCGAGCCGCCTCGGCATCCACGGCACGCCGCACCTGTACGTGAACGACCGCGTGGTCGAGGGCGCCTACCCGTACGAGGCGATGAAGGAGTGGGTCGACGCGGCGCTCGGCGCCTAGCAGGCCGTCGATGGACGGCCTGCGGACCGTGTGACCGTCAGCGGGCCTTGGTCGATCGCGCGGGGAATCGTGGCATGACTCGGGAGAGGATCGGGCAGCTCCGGAGAAACTCAACGGCCTGCTAGGCGCGCGTCACTCGGAGCAGTGCAGCCCCTTCGGGCTGCGCGCGATCACGAACTTCGGCGACGGGCACGCGAGCGTGCAGAGCGGGCTCTTGCACCCCTCGATCCCCTTCGGCATCGCGTACAGACAGCCCCCCGCGGAGCACTGGAACTTCACCTTGCTCTGTGGGACGAGGCCGCTCTTCGTCGGCGCCGCGATCACGCAGAAGCCGAAGAAGTCGACGTACCCCTTCGGACACGCGCTCTGGGTCGCGCAGGAGCCCTGCGTCGGCGCGCTGCCGTCGGTGCACGGCGCCACGCACGCGCCCGTGGACGCGTCGGGCACCTTCCCCGCGTCGCATCCGATCGGGATCGGCTGCGGCAGACCGGGGAACGGGAAGGTCGGCAGCCCGAGGCCGGGCAGCGGCGACGGGAACCACGGCAGCGACGTGGGCGAATCGGGCGGCGGCAGCGGCGCGCCGGGGGTCGCGCTCGGCGAGGTCGGAGCGGCGGGCGTCGCCGACGGGGCCGACGTCTTCGGCAGCGCGTTCGGCGTCACGCTCACCATGTAGGCGTACGGGTCGACCATGTTGCGCATCAGCGTCGACTCGTGGATCCACGCATAGCCCTGATCGCCCCAGGACCTTCCCCAGCTGTTCTTCAGCAGGAAATACGTGCCGTTCGACTGCACGCGGTAGCCGACGATCGACATCGCGTGGCCGACGTCCGTGTCGCGCGCGTCGAAATCCGGCACGACCGCGTTCCGGCCCGAGACCCCCTCCATCAGGTCCTGGTCGATGTTCATGCCGAACCAGATGTCCTGCCCCTTGGCGATCGCCGCGACGAACGAGTCTCGCGTCGGATCGACCTTGGTGACGTGCGCGAGCGTCAGGAACGGCAGCGCGTCGGCCTGGGCCCGTCGCTTGTCGTCGGGCGCGCCGCACGTCGCACCGGGCACGCCGCAGTAGGAGTCGCAGTCGCTCGGCGCGACCCACTTGCAGGCGGCAGCCTCGTCGTAGCTCCAGAGCGGCTCCGCGGTGAGCCCGTGCCCTTCGTTGTACGAGAGCGCGTCCTCCTTGAAGCCGTTGGCGTAGCGCGACCAGATGTGCATCACGCTGACGGCGCCGGACCTGCCCGCGGAGTGGGCGTACGCGTGGTCGATCGTCGAGGCGAGCGAGAAGGCCGTGCACGCCCCGACCTCTTTCTGGTCACGCATCGGCCCCTCGGTGCCGTCGAGGCGATGATCGACGAGCGTCGGCGGCTCGGCGTCGCCGACGAGCCCTTCGCGCGTCGAGAGCGTCTTGTGATCGAGCAGCCGCACCGACGCCCACGGGAAGTTCAGGTAGCCTCTCGACCTGCACACCAGGGGGATCGTCACGCCGCCGACGTGCACGGCGCCGCACCCCTTCTTGGGCTTCTGCGACTTCTTCGTGACCACGAGCGGGGCCGGTAAATCGTCGGCCTTGAACGCGACGCGGATCGCGAACGGGGTCGCCGGCGGCGGGGGCGGCTCGGCCGTCAGCGCCAGCGCGGGGGCGCCGGCGTCGAGCGGGCTCGCCGACGCGGAGGTCGGCGCGACGCT
>JAJXTK010000101.1 GCA_021783935.1 Myxococcales bacterium
GCTGGGAGGCTTGGTGGGCGCCGTGGACGCGGTGGGAGCCGCGGAGGGCTTGGCCGACGCCTTGGGGGCGGCGACCGTAGGCGCTGGCTTGGGCGGCGGCGCGATGCGTGCCTCGTGGGGCGGCGCGGGGGCGGCGGCGCTCGGCACGACGGGCTTGGGCGGCGCGGCGACCGGCTCGGACGGCGCCGACGCCGAGGGCTCGGGAGCCGGCTGCGCCGGGGGGCTCTCCGCCTTCTGCGCCTCGACGTGCGTCTTGGTGGAAGCCGGCGCCGTCGAGGCGACCTCGGCGGGCGCGGCCGCAGACGTCGTCGCCGCGTGCCCCCCGACGCCGCCGCGCGCGACCAAGAACGCGACGGCCCCGCCGCCGAGCAGCACCGCGGCGAGCGCGCCCTTCCAGATCCACCCCGACGAGCTCGGCACGCCCGCGATCGGCACGTCCGAAGGGAGCGGCGCGTGATCGCCGGAGACCGCGACGGCCGCGCCCGTGGTGGGCCGAGGACCCGCCGCGAACCCTGGCGACGACTCCGACGCCATGGGTATGGTGCGCAGCAGCGCATCCTGCGGCGGCGGGAACGCGCCGATGCCGAGCGAGGTCCCCTGCGCGACGACCGGGGACTGCCTGTACATGGCGGCCATCTCGCCCGTCATGGGCAAGGTGGCCTTGAGATCGATGGGGTCGACGCCCATCTGGGAACCGGGCACCGGCACGCCCATAGGCGAGCCCAGCGCCGGTGCGCCCATCGGCGGCGAGATCGCGAGGCGCGGCTGGGAGCCAACGTCCCGCGGCATCGCGGGCATCGCCTGGAAGCCGCCGGTGATGCCCGCGCGCCCGGTCCCCATGCACTCGGACAGCAGGCGCGCGAACGCCGTCGCGTCGGGGAGACGGCGCGCGAGATCGTGCTCGAGGGCCGCGTCCACGATCGCCGCGAGCTGCGGGGGCACCCACGGCGCGACCTGCAGCAGCGGCGTCGGTCGCGACATCAGGATGCGCACGATCGTCTGCTCGTAGGTCGGCAGCTCGGGATACGCCGAGGCGCCCGTCAGCATCTCGTAAATCAGGCCGCCGAGCGCCCAGACGTCGGTGCGACCGTCGATGTCGGGGAGCCCCTGCGCCTGCTCCGGCGACATGTAGTGCGGCGTGCCGATCGCCGTGCCCATGCGCGTGAGCCCGGCGGGCTGCGTTTTCTTGTCGTCGGCGACGATCTTCGAGATGCCGAAGTCGAGGATCTTCACCTGCAGCGAGCCGTCCTCGCGCGTCGACAGGTAGACGTTCGCCGGCTTCAGGTCGCGGTGCACGATCCCGGCGCCGTGCGCGCGCGCCAGGGCGCGGGCGATGCTGTAGGCGATCGTCATCGCCGTCGAGACGTCGAGGCGCTGCTCGCGGTGGATTCGCCCCGCGAGGTCCTCGCCGACGAGGAACTCCATGACCATGAAGACGCCGACCTCGGGGTCGTCGCCGACGTCGAAGACCTGCACGATCGCGTCGCTCTCGATGGCCGACGCGGCGCGCGCCTCGCGGCGCAGGCGAGTGGCCAGCTCGGCCGACTGCGCGTGCATGGTGTCGATCAGCTTGATGGCGACGCGCTTGCCGAGCTCGATGTTCCGCCCTTCGAGGACCATCCCCATGCCGCCTTGACCGATGAGGCGAAGGAGCTGGTACTTGCCGGCGAGCGTGCGTCCCACCAGCTGGTTGGAATCGAGCATGTCGGCCTCGAGGAGTGCGGCTGCGAACGCGGGCGCCGCCCGCACACTGCACCACTGCAATTAGCGCGCGAATTCGGGAACGTGCAACGTACGCGAAGGTGGGAGCCTCCGTCACCCTCGCCCGGACGGCCAGCCTCGAGCGCGAGCGTTGCGCGGACGACGAGGTGGTAGGTCCGGCCATCGACCACGATGGCGCCCGAGCCTCGCCGGGCCGGCTGCGCCTCGCGGCCGTCCGAAGCTCGACCGAGCGTCGTGCGATCAGGGCCCGCGCAGCGGCCCGGCGGGGAGCGAGGCGAGCTCGACGACGAACTCGCGACAGAGCTCACGCGTCTTGGCGAACCCAGCCGTGTCGCGCACCAGCGCGCGCTCGTCGAGGTAGAGCCGCCGCGCGATTTCGATTTGGATCGCGTGGCAACGCACCGCCGGGCGGCCGTAGCGCGTGGTGGAGTAGCCCCCACGGTAGGGGCGATCGTGCTCGACCGCGAGGCCGCGCCGCTTGGCGATGCGCTCGACCGCGTCGATGACGCTCGCGTGCGCGGAGGTGTGGCCGCGCGAGCCGGGCACGACGTCGGCGCGGGCGACCCCCTCGTCGGCGTGACCGTCGCGTCCGACGCTCGGCATCGAGTGCGCGCAGAGCAGCACCGCGTAGCCGAAGCGCGCGATCTTGCGATCGAGCAGCGCGCGCAGCGCCGCGTGGTAGGGGCGCCAGATCGTCTCGACGCGCGCGCGGTACTGCTCGCGCGTCAGCGGGCGCTCGAGGGCCGGCTCGTCGTCGGTGGTCGTGCGCCAGACCAGGCCCCGCGCGTGAGGGCGCGCCGGCCTGGCGTCGCCCGCCACGACGGCCGCGTCGACGTCGTCCTCGGCGCGGTTGAGGTCGACGACGTAGCGGCTGATGCGCGAGACGATCATGGTGGCGCCGACCGAGGGGGCCTGCTCGTACAGCTCGTCGACGAGCAGATCGGCGTCGCGGGCGAGCGCGCGCACCGGCGCCACGAGGGGCGCGGCGAGCTCGGGCGGCACGTCGACCCCGGCGTGCGGCACCTCGACCACGACCGGCGCCTCGCCTGCCGACGGCTCGATGACCTCGAAAAGCGGCCGCCGCACCATCGGTCGGAGCCTAGCAGAAGAGGCCTTCAGCGGACCGCCGCGATCACGCCGTCGAGGACGTCCTCGTCGCGCACCCCGTCGGCCTCGGCGCGGTACGACAAGACCAGACGGTGACGCAGCACGGGCTTGACCAGGGCGAGCACGTCTTCGGCCTCGACGGCCGCCTCGCCGTGCAGCGCCGCGCGCGCCTTGGCCGCGAGCACCAGCGCCTGGCTGCCCCGCGGCCCGGCGCCGAAGCGCACATACTTGGCGACCTCGGGCGGCGCCCCCTTCTCGGCGGGGCGCGTCGCGCGCGTCAGCCGCACCGCGACGTCGATCGCCTCGTCGGTGACCGGCACGCGCGGCACCAGCCGCTGCAGCGCGCGCAGCTCGTCGGCCGTCAGCGCCCGCGGGAGCTCCGGGTGCGCGCCGGAGGTGGTGCGCCGCGCGATCTCCCGCTCGTCGGCCTCGCTCGGGTAGCCGATGTGCACCTCGAGCAGGAAGCGATCGAGCTGCGCCTCGGGCAAGGGGTACGTCCCCTCCTGCTCGATCGGGTTGCGCGTCGCGAACACCTGGAAGGGGTCGGGGAGCTTGTGCGTCTCGCCGCCGCTGGTGACCACGCGCTCCTGCATGGCCTGCAGCAGCGCGGCCTGCGTCTTTGGCGGGGTGCGGTTGATCTCGTCGGCGAGCACGAGGTTCGCGAAGATCGGCCCCGGCGAGAAGCGCAGCCGCCGCCGGCCGTGCTCGGGGTCCTCCTCGAGCACGTCGGTGCCGGTGATGTCCGCGGGGAGCAGATCGGGGGTGAACTGCACGCGCCCGAAGCTGAGATCCATCGCCTCGGCGAGCGTGCCGACGAGCAGCGTCTTGGCGAGGCCGGGGACGCCGACCAGCAGCGCGTGCCCGCGCGCGAGCAGCGCGATGAGCATCGACTCGATGACCTCGTCCTGCCCGACCACGCGCACCGCGATCGCCTGCCTCAAGGCGTCGCGGGCGCGCGAGGCCCGCTCGAGGAGGGCGGCGTCGTCTTCTTGGAGGGGCGTCTGTTCGGTCACGGGGTGGACTTCGCTAACACGACGCGGCGATCCGGGCCAGCCCGCCTCGGCGCGCCGTCACGCGGCCGACGTGGTGCGCTTCGCGAGGAACTCGATCAGGTCGATCTTGCTGACGATGCCGACGACCTGCTCGGCGTCGATCACGATCGCGACCTTCGCGTCGGTGAGCACGCCTTGCAGGAGCTCGATCTTGGTGTCGGGGGTGACCGTCGCGTAGTCCCCCTCGACGAGCGGGCCCACCGGCGAGTCGAGCGTGCCCGAGCCGCTCACGAGGTGGCGGAGGAGATCGACCTCGGCGACGATGCCGACGAGCTTCTTGCCGTCGACGATCGGGACCTGGCTGATCCCCTGCGCCTTCAGCTTCTCGATCACGTCGCGGACCTTCGCCGTCGAGGCCGCCGTCACCAGCGCGTGGCCGGGCCTGAGGAGATCGCGCACCGTGCCGAGCCCCGCCTCCTCCTCGAGGAAGCCGTTCTCGCGCATCCAGTCGTCGTTGAAGATCTTCGACAGGTACTTCTGCGCCGAGTCGGGGAGCAGGATCAGGATGTTCTCCTTCTTCGCCCCCTGCTCGTCGAGCATCTTCGCGTACTTGATCGCGCCGGCGACCGCGGCGCCCCCCGAGCCGCCGACGTACAGCCCCTCGAGGCGCACCAGATCACGCGTCATCGAGAAGCACTCGCGATCGTCGACGCGCACGATCTCGTCGATGAGCTTGAGGTTCATCGTGCTCGGGAAGAAGTCCTCGCCGATCCCCTCGACCTTGTAGGTGAACGGCTTGGTGATGCGGCCGCTCTTGACGAAGTCGTAGTAGAGCGAGCCGACCGGATCGACGCCGACGATCTTCATCGACGGCTTCTGCTCCTTGAGGAACTTGCCCGCGCCGCTGATGGTGCCGCCGGTGCCCATGCCCGCGACGAACGCGTCGAGCTCCTCGCCGCACTGCTTCCAGATCTCGGGGCCGGTGCTCTTGTAGTGCCCCTCGGGGTTGGCCTGGTTGTGGTACTGGTTCGCGTAGTAGCAGTTGGGCGCGTGCTCCGCGGCGAGGCGCTTGGCGACCTGATAGTAGCTGCGCGGGTCGTCGGCCTCGACCGCCGTCGGGCAGACCACCACGCGCGCGCCGAACGCGCGCAGCGAGGCGATCTTCTCCTGCGACATCTTGTCGGGCATGACGAAGATGCACTTGTAGCCCCTGATCGCGCTGACCAAGGCCAGCGCGGCGCCCGTGTTGCCGCTCGTCGCCTCGACGATGTAGCCGCCCGGCTTGAGCCCTTGGCGCTCGGCTTCGGCGATCATGTTGAGCGCGACCCGATCCTTGTGGCTGCCGCCGGGGTTCAGGTACTCGCACTTCACGTACACGTCGGATCGCACCCCCTGCGCGACCTTGTTCAGCTTCACGATCGGCGTGTTGCCGACGGCCTTGGAGATGTCTGCGAGCGCGCCCTTCATCATGGTGGGGCGCGGGGTTATCGCGGGAGCACCACGCGGTCCAGCGGAAGCTCGGTCGACGCGTCGCGCCGTTGCGTGCGCTGGCGGGCCGGATCGCTAGTAGGGCAGGAAGCGCACCGCGCGGCGCGCGCCCGAGAACCACCGTAGGAACCCCACGCAGAGCCCCATGGCCGCGACCAGGGCGAGCGCGCCGAGCGCGCGCAGGTGCACCGCCTCCTCGAAGACGATCGTGGCGCCCACGGCCGCGAGGCCGACCGAGAGCGCCGCGACGGAGCCGCCGAGACGGAACACGTTCGAGGGGTTCCTGCGCCCGCAGCGCGGGCAGCGGACCAGCGAGAGCGAGGCGCGATCGCCGAGGTCGAGCTCGGGGAGCCGCTGCCGGCCGTTGACGACGACGCCGGACGAGAAGCCGCACGGCTCGCAGCGATAGCGAACGCCGTTGCGATCAATGCCGCGGGACGAACCGAGCATCCGTGAACGACTCCCCCGTCACGGGAGCGTACCAGCTGGCTGAAGGCCGCAAATACCGAAGTCACGGGACTCCAACGCCGGCGAAACGCACCTTGGGCGCCGCGAACCCACAGATCCGCGGCCGCGCTCGTGCGTAGCGGATCGGGGGGTTAGAGTGACAGAGGGGCTCATGGACGCGAAGAAACTGGCTGCGCTCGCCGACGCCGCGCCCGAAAGGGGGCGGCCGAACGGCAAGCCGCTCGTCGGTGCGGGGGCGCGCCGCGAGCTCGAGGAGGCGTTCGCGCCCTGGCGCTCGGCCGTGAACCGGAGCCTCGCCCTGCGCGCCGGGCTCGACGGCGCGAGCGTCGGCGCGCTGATGGGCGTCGGGCTCGTCGCGATCGGCGTGGCGACGCACCGCTACGGCCTGCGCTTCGGAGGGCTCGCGTTCGTCGTCGGGCTCGGCCTCGTCGGCGCGATCGTCGGCGTGCGGCGCGCGTGGTCCGACCGAAAGGTCGCGCTTTACGTCGACGGCGTGCTCGGCACCCCCGAGACGGTGACCAGCGCGATCGAGCTCGGCCCCGACGCGCCCCCCGACGTGGTCGATGCAGCGATCGCCGCGCTTCGCACCGAGCGGCTGCGCCCGCCGCGCAAGCTGCGGCGCGCCCACTCGCTCGCCCTCGTCGGCGCGCTCGCGTGCGTGGCCGCGTTCGCGCTGAAGCCGCCGAAGCCCGCGCAGGCCTCACCGCCCGCGGGCACGGAGCTCGTCAAGCTCGCCGAGGTTCCGGGGCTCGACCGGATCGCGGAGGTCGAGAAGCTCCCGGCGAAGGACGAGGCGCAACGCCGACGTCTCGAGGAGATCGCGAAGGAGGCACGCGAGCTGAAGAAGAAGCTCGTCGAGGGGATGCCGCGCCGCGAGGCGCTCGATCGCCTGCGCAAGCTGCAGCAGAACCTCCAGGCCGAGCGAGAGGAGCTCGGCGGCGGCGATCGCAAGGCGGGGCTCGACGCGGCGGCGGGCGCGCTCCAGGCCGATGGGTTCCCGGGGCTCGCCGACGCGCTCCGAGAGCGCGACCTTCAGTCGTTCGACGCGATGATGGAGCGGCTCGCGAACGATCGCGAAGAGAAGGACCGTGAGAAGGCGAGGGACGCGCTCGACAAGGCGATCGCGGAGGCCAAGAAGAACGGCGCCGACGACGTCCGCAAGCAGCTGCAGAAGGAGAGGGAGCGGCTCGACGAGCGCGCCGACAAGGGGGACGCGCTGCGCGATCTGGCCGACGCGCTCAAGGGCACGCCCGGCGATCCCGGCAAGTCGCTCCGCGACTACGAGCACAAGGGCTCGGACGACAGCGCGCGCGACCTCGCCGACTCGCTCCGCAGGGGGCTCGAGAAGCTCTCGCCCGACGAGCGCAGGCGCCTCGCCGAGCGGCTCGAGAAGGACGCCGAGCGCGGCGGCGCCGACGGCAACATGTCACCGGGCGGCAAGAAGCAAGGGAAGGATCTGGCCGACAAGCTGAAGACGCCGCAGGGGCAGAAGGAGCTCGAAGACCGGCTGCGTGACTACGCGAACGGCGGCGAGGGCGACAAGGACCGGACCGACGAAGAGAAGCGGCAAGAGGGGCTCGGCGAAGGCGAAGAAGGCGCCGACGACGCCGAGAAGGGGCTCGGCAAGGGCGAGGGCAAAGGCCAGAGCAAGGGCGACAAGGGCAAGGGCGACAGCGCCGACGGCAACGGCAACGGCAACGGCAACGGCGACCATGGCAACCCGAACGGCAACGGCAACGGCAACGGCAACGGCAACGGCAACGGCGACCATGGCAACCCGAACGGCAACGGCCTCGGAATCGAGATCGGCGACGGCGCGGGGGGGCCCGGTCCGGGCGGCGGCAAGGGGGACCACCGCGGCAAGAGCAAGAAGCTCGACGCCGAGACGCTCAAGGCGCGCGCGCGCGGCGTGAACGGCGCGACCGGCGCGCCGCGGCCGGGAGGTTGGACCGAGCGATCGGACGGCAACGACGGCGCCACCGCGACGGTGAAGGGGACCGGCGATCTCGATCCGGCGGCGGCGAGCGACGTGAACGGCGTCGATCGCGCGGAGGTGCCCGAGGCGGTGCGTCGCCAAGTGAAGGCGTACTTCCATTAGCGCGCTCGTCCGATCGCGCGGCGGGCGGCCCACGCCGCTGCGGTGTCGACGCGAGCGGCTACCAGTCGAGCCGCGCGCCGAAGCTCGCGGCCCAGCGCGTCGCGACGATCGCGTCGACGTCCGCGAAGGGGGCCTCGAGCCACGTGCGCCGCGCGTCTATCGCGAGCGCGAGCTCCCACGGCGCCACGCGCCACGCGAGCCCCGCACCGATCGACGCGCTGACGCCGAGCGCGCTCCCCTCGCGCGCGCCGTCGTAGCGGACGCGATCGCCGAAGAGGGCGCCTTGCACGAACGGCGCGAGCTCGAGGCGCGGCACGGCCCATCGGGCGCGCAGCCCGATTGCGTCGTCGATGGCGCGCACGTCGGTGACGCCGAGCGGCAGCGAGAGGGCATCGTCGCGCGCGTGCCGCGTCTCGCCGAAGGTGCCGACGATCGACGCGCCGTTCTCGAAGGCGAAGCCCGTCTCGAGCTCGATGCCCGCGCCAGAGATGGAGAGCGCTCCGTCGCCGAGCGTGCCCGCGGAGAGCGCGAGGCCGACGAGCGCGCGTGACTCGACCGAGGGCTCGACGTACGTCTCGGCGGAGGCCGGCCCACTGATTCCGAGCAGGACGAGCAGCGACGGCAGCGCGCGCATGCCGCACGTCGGCACGAAGGGGACGCCGGTTGCGCGCGCGACGCGACGGGCTATTTCCGGCGCGCGGGCGACCTGGGGCCCGTGGCCGGGCCGGACGACGACGTAGAGGGCGCGCCCCTCGGCGCCTCGAGGCCGGTCGTCGGCGCGGGGGTCGGCAGCACCGAGGCGGAGGTCGCCGGCACCGCCGAGGCCAGCGCGTCGGCGGGGGGCGCCTCCCCTTCGTTCACGATCGCGATGCGCAGCTCCATCGGTCGGCCGTCGCGCAGCAGCGAGACGCGGATCTCGCTCGAGACGCGGAGCGACTGGAAGGCGCGATCGGCCTGCTGCGGCCGCTCGATCGGGAAGCCGTTCACCGCCGTCACGACGTCGCCGACGCGCAGGTCGACCCCCTTCCACATGTCGTCGGGCTCGTCGTGCAGCGCGACGATGCGCCAGCCGACGAAGCGACGGGCGCCGTCGAGGCTCGCGTCGACGTCAGCGTTGGCGAGCACGCGCCCGAGCCCGCGGCGCAGCGCGCGCTCGACCGACGCGCGCGAGACCCACGCGCGCGGCCCTGCTTCGACCGGCGGCGAAGAGGCGCTCGCCGGGGGGCGCGACACCAGGCGGGCGTCCCGCGGCGAAGGGGCGCCGCCGCACGCGACTAGCGCGGCGGCGGCCGTGAACGACGCGAGACAAAAACGGACCGGGCGGCGCATCAGACCTGCTGCGGTCTAACGAGCCGCCCGGGGATGGGCAAAGTTACGCGAGGCTCACCCCGCGGCCTTCTTCGCGCGCGCCTGGCGCTTGCTCATCGCCAGGTAGCGGTCGTACAGGCGCGGCACCGGCCACGCCTCGAGGCGCGCCTGGTAGCCCGTGTCCTTGGCGCGCCCCTCGACCGCGAGGAGGGCGTCGACCAGCTTCGCGCGCGTGCCGAACTTCTCCTTCACGGTCGTGAAGGTCGCGACCAGGCGGAGCAGCTTCGCGTTCGAGACGTGCGCGAGCCCCTTGGCCTCGTTCTCGCGGCCGAGCCAGAGGTCGTCGGTCGCGACCGCCTTCAGCGCCTCGACGAGCTTCGACTTCTCGCCGTACTTCGCCTTCACGATCTGGACAGGGCTCTTCGAGGGCATGGCGGGCCTTTCGGGTGTGCGCGGATTCATCCGCGCGTGGGTCGTGCCGAGGCGACGGAGCCTCGGCGGGGGGGGCGGATGGTTAGCACCCGCGCGCGGCGTCGTCCAGCGCGCGGCCGCGCCGGCGCGCGCGCAGCCAGACGTGCCCCGGCCGCGACCAACCGCGCTCGATCTCGAGCCCGTCGGCGCCGGGGGCGAGCTGCGCGATCAAGGCGAGCTCCTGCTCGGTGTACGTGCGCCGCATGGAGACGACCGCGTCGTGGACGAAGGGGACGCCTGCGCGCCCGACGGCAGCCGCGAGCAGCGCGACGCCGACCAGCGCGACGGGGTGGCGCTCGGCGTCGATCAGGACGGCGCCGACGCGCGCGGTGCGCGTCGCCTCGGCGAGCAAGCGGGCGACGACCCCGGGCGCGAAGCGGTGGAGCGTCTGCGTGCACACGACGACGTCGACCGGCGCGCCGACCGTGAGCGCGAGCTCCCGCAGATCGAGCGCGTCTTGCGCGAAGAAGTCGATCGCGTCCTTGGACATCGCGAGCGCGGCGGCGCGCGCGCGGCCGACGTCGAGGTAGGCGTCGAGGTGGGCGTCGCGCGGAGCGGTCGCCACCACGCGCGCGCGCCCCTCGCGCGCGCCGAGCCGCAGCGCGAGCTCCACGGCGAAGCCCGCGTGGCCGCTCGCCAGATCGACGACCACGGGCGCCCTGCCGCCGCGCCGCGACGCCTCGACCAGCGGCGCCACGATCGACTCGAAGGCGTCGTAGGCGCCAAGCGCCTCGTTGAGCCGATCGAGGCGCTCGAGGCGATCGCGGCGATCGAGGGCGCGAGCGCGCCGGCGCTCGTCGAAGCTCGGATCGTCGAGCCGCTCGCCGCGGTCCGCGTACACGACCCGATCGAGCGCGTGCGCGGCCCTCTGCGCGGGCGTTTGCGCGGCCGCAGCGCCGGCCTCGGAGCGCAGCTCCCCGACCGCCCGGGCGACCAGGGCGTCGAAGCCGGCGATCGCGCGCTCGTCTCGGGCGAGCACCTCGGGCGCGAGCGCGCGCGCCGCGGGGACGAAGCGCGCGCGCACCCGGGCGAGGGCGAGCTCGCGCTCCTCGGCGGCCTGCGCGCGGAGCGGCAGGTCACCGAGGCGCGCGAGCAAGGCCCGTGTGGCGCGCACCGCCAGCGGATCGAGCAGCGGGTCGAGCCAGGCGCGGGGCACGGCGTACGGCTCGATGCCCGCCGCGCTCAGCGGTCGTGGTCGTCGCGCGACAAGAGCGCGCCGATGCGCTCGCCGAGCTTGGGCACGAGCGTCCAGCCGAAGACGATCACCACGATCGCCACCGTGAGCACGAGGTCGCCGAAGTGGAGCCCGAGCACGCAGCCTCCGTCGCGCGATCAGTCGTGCGCCGCTTCGTCGACCGGCTTGTCGTCGCCGCCCGCGGGCTTGTCCGCCTGGTGAGCCGCGTCGTGGGCCACCTCTTGCTCGGCTGCCTCGGCCGCGACCTCGGGCTCATCGCCCTTCTCGCGCGCCTCGCTCCGCTCGCTCTTCGCCTCGTCACCCGGCCCCTCGCCCGCCTCGGCCGCGGCCTCGGCTTCGAGCAGCTCCGGGACCCCCTCGCCGAGATCGGCAGCCGCGACGGGATCGACCTGCGCGTGATCGCGGCCGATGCGGTACCACGCCGCCGCCAGCACGCCGGTGAACACCGCGACCCACTGCGAGGTCGACAGCTGCACCGGCGGCGGGAGCTGGAACTGCCCCGGCTTCATGAGCAGGAACACCCCGAACGGCACCAGAATCGCGACCGACCGCACGATCGTGCGGACGTTGTGCTTCTCGGTGAAGATGTTCGACAGCCCGAAGACGAACGCGAGGGCGAGCGCCATCAGCGAGATCGGGTAGATGATGTGCGGTTCGAACGCCGGCCCGTACTGGCCGCGCTCGGCGTCGTCGCGGACGATCTCGAGCAGGAAGCGCAGCACGCCGTAGCCGAACGCGAAGACGACGAAGAGCTCGCCGCGGAAGAACGGCTTGCCCTCGGCCTGCCGACGCTTGATGTCGTGCCGCGCCCAAAAGAGCATGCTGAGCAGCAGCAGGCCGGCGAGCGACTCGTAGATCTGCGTCGGGTGCACCGGCAGCGAGTGGTGCACGTCGCTCGGCAGCAGGTTCCCCTGCGTGTGCTGCACCCACGCCGGCGAGCCGGGCAGGATGTTGCGCCCCTTGTCGATCGAGGCCTTGTAGAGCTCCTCGCTGCCGGGCTCGAGGAACTTGCCGGTGGTGTAGTCGTAGTGCCACTCGGGGAAGGTGCCGAGCTTCTTGAGGAACGCCGGGGCGTGCTCGCCGAGCGGCTTGCCGAAGTCGCAGCCGAACAGGTAGCAGCCGACGCGCGTGATCATCAGGCCGCTCGCGAGCGACGGGACGGCGACGTCGGCCCAGGCCATCAGGCGGATCTTCTTGCGCGCGCAGTAGATCCAGCTGCCGAGGAAGCCGCCGAGGAAGCCGCCGTAGGCGACCAGCCCGCCGGATCGGATGGCGAAGATCTCACGCCACGTCTTCATCTCGTCGAGGTTCGTCACGACGTAGAGGAGGCGCGAGCCGACGATCGCCATGATGGCGGTGAAGATGTAGTTGTTCGCCATCGCCTCGCGCGGCAGCCCGTCGTTCTTCGCGAGCGTCAGCGACAGGTACCAGCCGACGATGAGCGAGAGCCCGAGCATCACGCCGTACGAGTAGATGGGGAACGCGTGCATCTCCCCCACCATCGGGAGCTTCCAGTGCGGCAGCGGGATCTTGAAGAGGATCGGGTGCATGAAGGTTCCTGACCGGCCTGGTCGGGGAGGCTTCCCCCGGGCGGCCGCCGAACGTAGTGGGCGCCGGCGTCGCCTGCTAGCACGTCGCGCCGAAGGCTCGTAGCGCGGCCGCCGCCCGACCGCGAGGGCGCCAGAGGCCGTGGCGGACATCGGGGGATCCGCCGCCGCCCCTGCCCCGCGGCCGCGCGCAACCACCTCGAAGTCCAGCGTGGACTTTCGACGCGCGTTGCCCATGCCGCCCACCCGAGGCGCGGGTCCGGGTGCGCCGACGCCTAGCAGGCCGTTGAGAAACGGCCTGCGGAAACTGTGACCGTCAGCAGGCTGTGGTCGATCGCGCGGGAGATCGCGGCATGACCCGGGAGAGGATCGGCCGGTCTCGGAGAAACTCCACAGCCTGCTAG
>JAJXTK010000770.1 GCA_021783935.1 Myxococcales bacterium
GGCGCGGCCTCGGGCGCGCGCGCGGGCCGCCGGCCGAACGGCACGTTGCCGTCGCGGACCACGTCGAGGCTGCGCGTCGCCTCGTCGTCCTCCGCGATCAGCTGCTCGGCCCGCGTCGGGCCGTCGTCGTCCAGCGCCGCCGCGCCGCCGTGCGCTGGCCTGCCCCCCATGATCTTCGGCAGCGGCATCGACACGACGGGCCTCATGACCGTCGCCTCGTCGGACGCCGTCGCGTAGGCCATGCGCGCGTCGCCGAACGCAATCGTGCACGGCGCGTCGACCGGGATCCACGTCGCACCGACGACGCGACCGTTGATGCGCACGCCGTTGGCCGCGTCGGCGCTCTGCACGTGGAGCGTCTGACCGTCGAAGTACACGTAGAAGTGCACGTCGAGCACGCCGCCCGCCTCGACGCGCCAGTCGGCCGCGAGGCCGATCGAGAGCGGCGGCAGCTCGTTGCCGGCGTCGAGGCGCAGCAGCTTCGGATCGCCGCTCCCGCGGCGAAGCTCGAGGAGGTAGTCGGTCATTGCTCGGCCCCGGCCGCCTGCGCCGCCTCGTAGATGCAGGCCGGAAGGTCCATGCCGTGCTCGTGCACCTGCTCGAGCGCGCGGGGCAAATAGCCGGTCGCGGCGAGCTCGCTCAAGATCTGCCCGCTCGGGGCGACGCCCTTGTGCTTGCGTAGAAAGACGTCGCGGGTGAGGTACTGCCCCTTGTCCGTGTCGAAGCCGAGCACCTCGGTGACGTGCGAGATCTTTCGCGAGCCGTCGAGGTAGCGCGCGATCTGCACGATCATGTTGACCGCCGAGGCGAGCTGGATTCGCAGCGCGTGCAACGGCATCTGAACGTCGCTCATCATCGCCATGGTCTCGAGACGCGCGAGCGTGTCTCGCGGGTAGGTCGCGTGCAACGTCGTCAGGCTGCCGCCATGGCCGGAGGTCATCGCCTGGATCAGGTCGAGCGCCTCGCCGCCACGGATCTCGCCGACGACGATGCGGTCGGGTCGCATGCGCAAGGTCGCGCGGAACAGGTCGCGGATGGTTACCTGGCCGCGCCCCTTCGGGTCGGGCGGGCGCGCCTCGAGCTGCACCACGTGCTCGCGCTGCAGCTGCAGCTCGCGCGAGTCCTCGAGGACGACCACGCGCTCGGCGTCGGGGATGAAGGACGAGAGCGCGTTGAGCATCGTCGTCTTGCCGGTGCCGGTGCCGCCGGCGACGACGACGTTGAGTTTGGAGGCGACGAAGACCTTGAGCGTCTCGGCGCAGTCGTCGGTGAGGGCGCCGAAGCCGATGAGCTTGGCGACGGTGAGCGTGTCCTTGAAGAAGCGGCGGATCGACACGTGCGGGCCATCGGGCGCCGCCGGGGGGATCACCGCCTCGATGCGCGAGCCGTCGGGCAGGTGCCCCTCGAGGATCGGCCGCTCCGGATCGACCGACTTGCCCACGTACTGCGCGGCGTTGCGCAGCGCCGACATCAGCGCCTCGCGGCTCGAGAAGCGCGCGTCGGTCCGCTCGATGCGGCCCTTGCGCTCGATGAACACCAGATCGGGCCCGTTGATCATCACCTCGCTGACCGACGGATCCTCGAGGTACGGCCGCACCGGCCCGAAGAACTGCAGCAGCGTCTCGGCGAACACCTCACGCGGAATCACGGCCTCTTCCTCTCGATCTTGACGGGGCCGACGGCGCCTGCCGACGCCGCCGGCGCAACGGTCTCGGCCACGACGGGCTTGAGCAGCGAGGCGCGCGCCTCCTCCGCGTGCGGCCCGTCGGGGCGCAGGCGCAGGTACTCGCGGAAATGGACGTCGGCCGTCGCGCGATCGCCGACCTGATCGCGCAGGAGCACCGCGAACGCCCAGTGCGCGATGGCCTCGTCGGGGTGCTCCTCGAGCACGCGCTCGTAGTGCGCGCGGGCGCGGGCCGGCTGGTTGATCGCCGCGTAGAGCGAGGCGACGAGCAGCCGCAGCCGGTAGTCGCCAGGGTTGCGCGCGAGGTAGGGCTCCGCGTACTCGATCGCTGCCTCGTAGCGCGTCGCTTCGATGCACACGCGCATCAACAGCGGCAGCACCTCCTTGGCATCGCCGCCGGCCTTCAGCGCGGCAGCGAAGTACTCCTCGGCCCGGACCAGATCGCCGAGCTGCTGGAAGGCGCGCCCGCGCGCGACGAGCTTGTCCGGGGTGTGCTCCTCGCGGATGACGCCGACGTCCTTCTCGGGGTGCGCCGGCGGATCCGGGCGAGGCCCGCAGGCCGACCCGCAAGCGAGCCCGATCGCGACGAGCCCCGGGCCAAACCTCACGATTTCTTCTCGCCGAGCTTGAGCTGCAGCTGCCGATCCACGTTCGCGAGCCATTGCACGTACTCGCCCGAGAGCCCCTCGGTGAACGCGCGCAGGACCTTCACCTCCTTGGAGGCCGTGAGGAGGTCCTTGACGGCGAGGGCGTGCTCGAGGCGGACCTGATGCGCGCGGTAGTCCTCGCCGACCTTCTTGCGCAGGTGCGTGGCGTCATCCTTCGCGAGCTTCGCCTCCTCGGCCTTGCCGGCCGCGTCGAAGCACGCGGCAGCCGTCTCGTAGAGCGGCACCGCCGCCACGCCGTCCTGCACGTGGAACGGCCGTCGCTCCGCCTTGCCCTCGGCCGAGATCCACTTCTCGCTCGCCATCGCGCCCGCCTCGTCGGCGTCGGATACGGGGCACGCCGCGACGGCCTTTCCCCAGAGCGCGGGGGCCTCCTGGGGCATCTTCGCGGGCCCCTTGTCGCCGCCGTCGTCGAGGATCAGCCACGCGGCGAGCGGGATCGCGAGGATCGCGAGCAAGTAGGTGACGGGGCTCGTCTTC
>JAJXTK010000102.1 GCA_021783935.1 Myxococcales bacterium
GCCGCCTCGGAGTCGGGCGCGCGCCGGCTCGCCGAGATGGGCGTCACCTGGTTTCAGACCTCCATCCAAGGGGGGAACGCCGCCTCGCACGACGCCGCCGTCAGGGCGCCGGCCGCGTTCCGGCAGACCCTCGGCGGCGTGCGCCGGCTCATGCAGCACGGCCAGCGGGTGAAGGTGAACTCGGTGCTCACGGTGCACCTGCTCGACTCGATCGAGGAATACGCCCGCGTGATGATCGAGCTCCGCCCCGAGGAGGTCGGCCTCGACACCGTCAAGCCGAGCGGCGCGATCGCCCCGTCTCGAGCGAGCTACGCGGCGCTGGTTCCGAGCTTCGCGCCGTATGCCGCGGACCTGCGCGACGCGCTGCTCGCGATGGACCGCGCGGGGCTGGTCGTGCGCCTGACGAGCTTCGCGCCCTGCCTCGCGCCCGGCACCGAGCACCTCGTCGCCGAGGAGGCCTCGACGACGCGCACGATGAACTCGCACGGGCGCTCGCTCGACAAGCTGCTCTGGAAGCGATCGATGCAGACGAAGGCCGAGGGGTGCGCCGCTTGCGCCTACGACGACGTCTGCGGCGGCGTCTACGACGACTACGCGAAGGCGCACGGCCTCGCGCACCTGCGCCCGTACGCGACGCGCGCCGTGCCGGCGCCGATCCGCGCCGACGACGCCTCGCCGCTCGCCGCCGCGCTCGGCGCCCTGTTCTCGCGCTCGACCAGCGAGCTCTTCGGCGTGCGCGCCGTGCGGCCCGACGGCCCGCGTGGCTTCGCGCTCGACTGCTTCGGCCCCAAGGGGGACATGATCGTGCTGGTGGGTCTGCGCGACGAGGCGCCGGCGTTCGGGCGCACCGAGCTCTTCTCGATCCGCTACCTGAAGGAGCGGGCGGGCGCGGCCGACGACCGCATCCTCGGCGCGATCGTGCGGGTGCTCGCACGCCACGAGGCGCAGCTGCGGCCGCTCATCCAACCCGGAGCGTGACGAGCCCCTCGACGCCCACGGCGCGCGCGACGGTCGTGGGCACGCCAGGGCAGCGCGCACGTTCGACACAGCCTCGGCACGACGCCGCGGGCCACACCGCAGTGAGCGCGTCGTCGGTGCGCCCGAGCTTTCGCTCCGCGCTCGGCCGCAGGGCCGCCGGGAGCACGCAGAGCGGCAGCGCGTCCGCGAAGCTCGCGTCGGCGGGCGCGAGGGCCGCGAGCGCCTCTCGGAGCGCGCCGTGGCCCGGCACGAGGCGATCGAAGCGATCGCCGACCATCGAGTCGGGCGCGTACGCGAGCAGCGACGACGGCGCGCCGACGAGCGCACGCGCCCTCGCCTGAAGACCCGTGAGCGAGGCGAGCAGCGGCGCGACCAACGGCGTGACGAGCTCGACGGCGACGCCCGCCGCGCGCATCGCGGCGGTCGCCTCTTCGAGCGCCTCGAACGCCCCGACCCGCCCCGCGAGCGCGTCGTGCGACGCGGCGTCCGCGCCGAAGATCGCCGTCTGCCAACGCGAGAGCCCGGCGCGCGCGAGCCCGGGCGCGAGGCGCGCGGTGCGGCCGAGGCGCGGCGGTCCGATGATCGAGACCGAGAGCCCGCGCCGGCGCGCGGCGCCGACCAGCGCCTCGATGCGCGGGTGCGAGAGCGCGTCGTCGCCGGTGAGCAAGAGCTCGCCCTCGGTGACCCGCTCGATCGCGGCGAGCACCTGCGCGTCGTCGCCGCGCGCGACGCGCTCTTCGAACGGCTTGGCCGACACGTGGCAGAAGGCGCAGGCGCGTTCGCACGTCGAGGGGACGTCCACGATCGCGGGCTCGGCGCGGGCCGACGTGCTCGCCTGGGTTTCGTCGAGCGCGCGTTCGTCGAGCCGAACGGTCGTCGGATCGAACCCGCGCGCTCGTCGCGCGACCAGCGCGCGCGCGACCGACGCGAGCAGCGCGCCCCCCGGCCCGTCGACCGCGCCGCCCCACAGACGGAGCGCCGCGCTGCCGAGCTTCACCGGCGCGTCGTCGCGGCGCGCGGTGACCTCGACCCTGAGCCCTCCACGCGGGCCGAACACGAACCCCTCGTCGGTGCGCTCGACCGTGGCGCCGAGGCCGAGCGCCTCGCGCTCCGCGCGTCGCAGCCACCACCACGGCGGATCGGCCGGATCCACGGCCGCGAGCATCCCATCCACGAGGCGCCGCGGCAACTTGCGGAGCTCGCCCGTCGCGACAGAACATGACCCATGCACCGCATCGCCGTGAGCCCCGGCTGCGCGACGCCCTGCGCGTCGTGCCTCGGCTGCTGGCCGGGGCGATCGGTCCCCACGCTCGAGCAGGTGCTCGCGCACCATGACAAGCCCGAGCTGCTCCTCGGCGGCGGCGACGCGACGCGCTGGCCGGCGCTGCGCCAGTTGCTCGCGACGAACGCGGGGCGCGAAAGGCCGCAGCGCGTCTGGCTCGAGGCGCCCGCCGCGGCGCTCGATCGCGCGACGCTCGAGGGGCTCGCGAGGCTCGGGCTCGCCGGCGTGCTCGTGCAGATCGAGGGGTACGGCGCCGAGATGCTGCGCGCGCTGCGCGCCGGCGACGGCGAGCGCGCGATCGCCGACGCCGAGGCGCTCGGCCTCGAGACGCACGCGCGCATCGTCGTGCGGCCGAAGACCTTCGCAATCGTCGCGCCGCTCGCGCGCAAGCTCGCCCCGCGCGTCGTGTGGCTCGAGATCCTGCGCGAGGACTGGGGCGAGGCGCCGGTGCCGATGCCGGTCGCGACGATCGCGAAGCTGCTGCGAATCTCGCCGAACGTGCACTTCTCTGCGCACCGCGCGTCCGATCGCAGCTATCTGCCGCCGTGCGCGCTGCCCGAAGTCTGGGAGCAGCGACCGGTCGCGTGGCGCACGACGCTCTCCGAGGGGGCGCCGAACGAGACCTTCGCGGCGTGCGCGCGCTGCGGCCTGCGCGAGCGCTGCCGGTTCTCGGACGCCAGCGCGCTCGACGACGAGGCGCGCGCGGCGATCGCGCCGATCGCCGAGGGGCCGCTGCCGTGGGAGCGCCCACGCGTCGTGCACCGCCCGGTGCCCACGGCCATCGCGCGCCTGCGCCCCGCGGGCGAGGAGGTCGTCTGCACGACCCCGTGGACGACGATGGAGGTCGTCGATCCCGACGGCAAGGTGCGCCAGTGCTGCTCGACCTGGACGCGCGGCGATCGCGGCTGCGTCCACGGCAGCTCCCTGCGAGAGATCTGGAACGGGGCCGGCTACCAAGCGGCGCGGCGCGCGATGGCCAGGCGGACGCACGACGAGCTCTGCCTGCCGATCTGCTCGCGCCTCTACGACGGCAAGTTCTCCGAGCGCGCGCTCACGATCCAGGCGGGCTCCGAGCGCTTCGTCGACAACCAGCTGCTCATGGCCGAGGAGATCGCGCGGCGCGCCGAGATCGTGCGCAGCAAGCCGCTGCGCCTCGCGCTGTGCCCGAGCACCTACTGCAACTACGACTGCATCATGTGCGACCTCGGGCGCACGCCGCGCCGCGAGGTCCCGGAGTCGATTTGGCAGGAGGTCGAGGAGCTCTTGCCGACCTTGCAGACGGTGACGCTGCTCGGCGGCGAGCCGCTCGCGAACCCTTCCACGATGCGCTTCTTGCAGTCGATCGACGTCGCCAAGACGCCCGACGTCGCGATCGACTTCGTGACCAACGGCAGCCTGCTCGGCGAGAAGACGCTGCGACGGATGTCACGCTGCACGCTCGGCGACGTCACCATCAGCCTCAACGCCGGCACGCCGGAGGCCTACGAGCGCGTGCAGCGCGGCGTCTCGCTCGCGGAGGTGCACCGCAACATCGACGATCTGATCGAGTTCCGCCGCCGACACCACCGCTGGTTCGGCGTCACGCTGAGCTTCGTCGTGCAGCCCGCGGCGTCGCACACGCTCGTCGACTTCGGCGAGTTCGCCCGCTCGCGCGACGTGCGCATCCGCCTCATGGCGCTGAACCCCGCGCAGCACGAGGGGCTCGACTTCTACGGCGACGAGGCGACGGTGCGGCGCGTGCTCGACGACGTCGATCGCTTCGCGGCGTACGCCCAGCGCGTGCGGCCCGAGTGGCTGCCGGAGATCCTCGCGGTGCGATCGGGCGTGCTCGGCGAAGCGGCCGAGCGCGCACGCGGCGCGCCGCCCACGACCAATGTCGGCCCGAAGCGCCTGGTCGTGCTTCCGTGACCGCGAGCGCGGCGGGACGTCGCGTCACCCTCGTGGACGTCCGTCCGCGCGCCGACACGTTCATCGGCGACTCGGCCCTCGAGCGGACCGAGCGTCGCCTCGCCGAGGCTGGGCACGCGGTCGCGATCGTCCGCGCCGTTCGGCCGATCGACGCCGAGCAGGGTGCGTGGGCCGAGAGCGTCGCCGAAGAGGTGCGCGCGGCGCGCGGCGACGTCGTCGTCGTGGCGCGGGCCTGGTCGGCGTCGTTCGTCGACGCGCTCCGCCAGGCCGCGGCCGGCGCGCCCCTCCTGCGGCTGTCGGGGATCGCCGCGGCGCTCGACGAGAAGTTCGACGCGGTGGTCGACGCCGAGGCGCTGCTCGCGTGGATCTCCGGGGCGCCGCTCCCTGCGCCGCGCAAGAGCCCGCTGCGGCCGCGAGACCTCCGCGCGCTCGGCGCGCTCGACGCGGACACGCGCGCCGAGGCCGGCGGCCGGCCGACGATCACCGGCCCCGCCATCGGCTGCCCGTTCCTGCTCGACGCCCGCCAGAACCCGCGCTTTGCGCGCCTCGCCCTCGACGAGCAAGTGCAGACGCGCGGCTGCACCTTCTGCCTCGACAACGTCGGCACCTACGCGATGCCGCGCGAAGACGAGGCGCTCGCCGCGTGGCTCGGGCAGCTGCGATCGCTCCGGGCGGCGCGGCCCGAGGCGCGCGAGGTGCTGCTCGTCGACGAGCGGCCGCACCCGTTCCTCCCCGCGCTCTTCGCGGCGCTCGCCGCGGAGCCCGCGCTGCACGGCCTGACGGTCCTGGTGAAGAGCCGCGTCGACTGGCTCCTCGAATTCGCGCGTGAAATCGAGCGCGCGATCGAGCTCGCGGCCACGAGCGGCAGCGTGCTCGACCTGTACCTCGTGGGCTTCGAGAGCTTCGATCAGGCGCAGCTCGATCTCTTCAACAAGGGGGTGACCGTCGCCGACAACGTGCGCGCCATCGAGCTCATGCGGGCGCTCGGCCAGCGGCACCCGCGCGCCTTCGCGTTCGACCGCCACCGAGCGCACGGCATCGTGCTCTTCACGCCGTGGAGCACGCCGGCGTCGCTGCTCGAGAACGCGCGCCGCATGCGCGAGGTTCGCTTCGACGAGCTGCGCACCGAGGCGCTGCGCACGAGGCTGCGGCTCTACCCGCGCACGCCGCTGCACGCCCTCGCGGCCCACGAGGGGCTGCTCGCGGGCGCGTTCGACGAGGGGCGCCCCGATCGCGCCGCCGAGCAGGGCTACGACGCGAGCGTGCCGTGGCGCTTCGCCGACGCGCGCGTCGAGGCGATCTTTCAGGCCGCGAACGCCCTTCGCGCGCGCCACCGCGAGCTTCGCGAGGCCGACGCGCTCGAGCTCGCGACGCGCCTGCTGCTCGAGCGAGGCGTGCTCGCCGAGGCGCCGTCGATCGCCTTCGCGCCCCTCGGGGCCGCCGTCCTGGCGCACGGCGCGCGCGAGGCAATCGACGTCGAGCGCGTGCTCGCCGACGCGCTGTTCGCGTCCATCGATCGAGGGCGCCGCCCGACGGAGGGGCGGACGATCGCCAAGCAGGACGCCCCGGCGCTCGTCGAGGCGGCGCGCAGGATGGGGCTCGCGGCCGCCGCCCGCGACGAGGGCTCGAACGCGCGCGTCGTCTTGGCGCGCGACGCGTCTGCGCTCGAGAGGGCGCTCTTGGCGGAGGCGCCGCCGCTCCCCGCGCGGATCGCCCAGGGCGCACGCGCGCACGGGCACCACCTCGCAGCGCTCGGCTCCGACTCGTTCGCGCATCGCTTCGCGCTCGAGCGCGAGGGGGCGCGCCTCGGGGTCACGATCGTGTCGAGCGCGGTCGCCGGGCCGTGCGCGATACGCCGCGGCGCCTTCGGCGTCGAGATCGAGGCGGGCGGCCCGCTGCGCGACGACGACCGGGTCGCGATCGGCGCCGTCGTCCGCGCGCTACCGGTCTGAGCGGCCCGCCTGCTCGCGACGCACCGGGCGTAGCTCCGCGTCGCCGTGCAGCTCGAGATAGCCGCGGCGCAGGCCGAAGCAACGCGTCGCAAGCTCGCACGCGAGGCACGCGGCGGTCTTGACGAACTCCCCTTGGTCGAACCCCTCGGGGATGGCGCTGCGCCCGAAGTGGCGCTCGAGGCTCGCGGGCACCAGGCAGAGCGGGATGCCGCACATCGATTCGAAGCCGACCAGGCGCACCCCGAGGCGCTCGGCCTCGTCGAGCGCGCGCGCAATGAACGGCAGCACGTCGGCGTAGCGCGGGACGAGATCACGCTCGCGCGGCACGACGTCGGTCGACGGCGCGACGAACGAGACGCACACCTGCGCTCTCGGCCAGCGCGCGGCGACGCGCCGGACGAAGTCCGGCAGCTCCGCCATGTTGGCCTCGCAGAGCACGAAATTCAGGTCGATCGAGACCCCGAGCGCGTGCAGCCGATCGACGCCGATCATCGTGCGCGCAAAGGTGCCGGGGGCGCCGGTGACCGCGTCGCCCGTCTCGGGGCGGTCGCCGTGCATCGACACGAACGCCTCCCGCAGCCCCGCTTCGACCAGCGCCTCGGCGAGCGCGGGGTCGTCGAGCCGCACGGCGTTGGTTTGCAGGAGCACCGGCAGCGCGCTCTTGTCGCGCGCGAGCCGCACGTACTCGACCAGGCGCGGGTTCAGCGTCGGCTCGCCCCCCGAGAGGGTGATGCGCACGCCCCGCGCGGCGGCCGACTCGATCGCCGCGCGCATCGCCGCGTCGCCGGCCGACGGCAGGTGGGTCGACACGAAGCAGAAGCGGCACGCCTGGTTGCACTGGAAGTTGATCCGGATGACCTCCTCCTCGACGACCTGCCCGAGCAGGTCCATCCGGTTTCGGGTCACGAACTCGCGGGCGATCTGCTCCTCGATCGTCGAGATCACCGACAGCCGGCGGCGCACGCGATCCTCGGTGATCGGCGCGAGGGGCGGCAGCGGCCGCCGGGCGAGGTAGGCGCGCGACAGCCCCTGGCATCGATCGGCCACGACGCAGGCGGCGCAGGCGTCGACGAGCGTGAATTCCTCGCGCCGACGCGGCAGCCGCGTCATCGCATAGAGGTGGGTCGGCCGCGCGCGCGACGAGAAGACGCACGGCGGCGGCGCGGCGTCGGGCGACAGGCGCAGCGGCACCTCGACCGCGCGCGCGGCGGCGTCGAGCGCGACCAGGCAGCGCGCTGCCTCCGCGTAGTCGAGCGCCTCCTCGGGGGCAGGAACCGACACCGGCACCGAGGCGGTGATCGTCTTGATCGCCCCCTCGCCGAGCTCGCGCCGCAGCGCGCCCGGCAGCGCCGCCACGAGGTCGAGGTTCGCGCGCACCAAGGCGACCGTGATCTCGAGCTCCAGCCCTGCGTCGGCGAGCGCGTGCAGCCCCCGACGCGTCGCCTCGAAGCCGCCAGGATCGCGCGTGATCGCGTCGAGCGCGGACCCCCACGCCGCGACGTTCACGCGCGCGCGATCCAGCCCCCCGGCGCGCAGGGCGACCGCCAACGACGCGTCGACCGAGGTCGCGTTGGTCTCGAGCACCACGCGCGCGACGCCGCGCCCCTTCGCGTACGCGACGAGCGACGCGAGGTCGCGGCGCAGCGTCGGCTCGCCGCCGGTGAGCACCAGCTCGCCAATGCCGCGCGCGATCGCGGCGTCGATGCGGGCGCGCACGGCGGGCGGCGCGACGAAGGCGCGCTCGTCGCGGGCCGCACGGCTCGTGCAATAGGTGCAATTCTGGTTGCACGAGAGGTTCGTCGCCACGCGCTCGGTGCGCGACGAGACCGCGAGCGGTGACGCGACCTCCGACGCGCTGGGCCCTCTCGTCGCGCTCGTCGCGCGCGCGACCGGAGGCGAGATGGCGGCCAGCGCCGCGGGCGCGATGGGGGCGCCCGGGGTGGTCAACAGCGGCCTCGGCGCCGCGACGCGGCGGGATCGCCCGTCTGACGACAGCAACGTCACCCCGCCCGGATCGAGCGTGAGGCGCGCGACGCGCGCGACGTCGCCGAGCCACGCGGCGTCGCCGAGCAGCGCGATGCCGTCGACGCGGAACGCGTCCCCCTCGAACGCCCCCTCCAGCACCGCGCGGCGCGCGTAGTCGACGAAGAGCACCGGTCGGCCGAGCGACGCTTCGACCTCGTCGGCGAGCCGCGCATCGCGCGCGCGAAGCCGGAGCAGCACGCGCGAGGCGAGGGCGATCGACGCCACGCAGTCGGGCGCGCACAGGTGGTGCGAGACGAGCCTGTGGAGGCCGACCCGATGCACCCGCGGATCGAGCGGCGAGCGGGGCGCACGTCGGAAGGGCATGCGCTCGTTCTCGAGGTTGTCGCCGCGCTCGGGCTGCTCGGCGAACGCCCGGGTGCAGCAGCTCGGGTAGCCCATCAACGCGCCCATCTCGCGCACGGGCGTGCCGCGCGCGCCGCTCGCGTGGGCCCGCTGCAGCGCGAGCGCCTCGCGCAGCGTCGCCGCGTCGCGCGCGAGCGCGATCGTCGCGAACCCCTCGCCCTCCGCGACGAGCGCCCCCTCCCCCTCGCGGCGGCCGTGCTCGGTGACGACCTCCGCGTGCAGCCCGAGCGAGCGGAAACGCGCCAGCTCGGCGCCGACGGCGACGGTGGCGACCCCCTCCTTGAGGGACGCCGGCTTGTCGCCGGCCAGCAGGCCGTCGAGCTCCACATCGAAGAGAACGCCGCCATCCCTGCGCATGCCCGCCTTGCACCATCGCGCGCGCCGCGAGAAACGCAAGCGAATCGCGGCGATTCGGGCGCCGCGCGCCGGCCGACGATGCGGGCAGCCGCCAGCGCCGATCTGATCTAGCGTCCCTGCCCCCCGCGATGACTGCAGACCTCCTCCTCGAAATCGGCTGCGAAGAGATCCCCGCGTCGTTCGTCGCCGGCGCCCTCGCCGCGCTGCCGGGGCTCTTGCTCGGCCGCCTCGGCGCCGCCCGCATCGCCCACGGCGAGGCGCGCGCGCTCGGCAGCCCGCGACGCATCGCGCTCGTGGTGTCGGGCGTGGCCGATCGCCAGCCCGACCTCGCCGAGGAGGTGAGCGGCCCGCCCGCCGGCGCGGCGTTCGACAAGGAGGGCAAGCCGACCAAGGCGGCCGAGGCGTTCGCGAAGAAGCTCGGCATCGAGGTCTCGGCGCTGCGCGTGGTCGAGACGCCCAAGGGGAAGTACCTCGCGGGCACGCGCCGCGAGACCGGCCGCCCGAGCGCCGAGCTGCTCCCCAAGCTCGTCGCCGAGACCATCGCGGCGATCCCGTTCCGCAAGTCGATGCGCTGGGGGAGCTCGGAGGTCGCGTTCGGCCGGCCGATCCACTGGATCGTCGCGCTGCTCGGCGAGGCCGTCCTCGACGTCGAGTACGCCGGCATCCGCGCCGGCCGCGTCTCCTACGGCCACCGCTTCCTCGCGCCCGGCGCGATCGCGCTCTCGACGCCGGCCGCGTACGTCGACGCGCTGCGCGCCGCGCACGTCTACGTCGACCCCGACGAGCGCAAGGGGACGATGCTCGCGCGCCTGCACGAGCGCGCCACGGAGCTCGGCGGCGAGCTCGTGCCCGACGACTTCCTCGTCGACGAGAACCTCGGCCTGGTCGAGGAGCCGCTCGTCGTCGACGGCGGCTTCCTGCCCTCGTTCCTCGAGCTGCCCGATCGGCTCATCGTCGACGTCATGCGCACCCACCAGCGCTACTTCGCGGTGCGCGACGCCTCGGGGAGGCTGCTCCCGCGCTACCTCGCCGTCGTCAACACCGCGAACGATCCGGCGAAGATCCGCAGGGGCAACGACCGCGTCATGCGCGCGCGCCTTTCGGACGCGCGCTTCTTCGTCGAGACCGATCGCAACGCCGGCCTCGACGCGTACGCGAAGAAGCTCGCCGGCATCCGCTACCACGCCAAGCTCGGCTCGGTGGCCGACAAGGTCGCCCGCATGGCCGACGTCGCGCAGGCGATCGCCCACGCGAGCGGCGCCGACGCGGCCACGATCGCGCAGGTCGGGCAGACGGCGGCGCTCGCCAAGGCCGATCTCGCGGCGCTCACGGTCGGCGAGTTCCCCGAGATGCAAGGGTACGCGGGGCGCGACGTCGCGCTCGCGAGCGGCGTCGCTCGCGACGTCGCCGACGCCATCGGCCAGCACTGGTTCAACCCCGAGGACGCGGGCACGACCAACGCCCTCGCGCTCTGGGTCGGGCTCGCCGACAAGCTCGATCATCTGGTCGGCGGCTTCGCGGTCGGGCTCGCGCCGTCGGGATCGAACGACCCGTTCTCGATGCGGCGTGCCTTCGTCCGCGCGGTCACCGCGTACCTCGACGCGCGCGCGCGCAAGGTCGGCGGGGCGCTGCCGAGCTTCTCGCGCATGGCCAAGCTCGCCTACGACGCCTACCGCGCGCGCGGGCCGGCGCTGCCGCGCGCGTGGGAGGAGCTCGAGCCGGAGCTGCTGTCGTTCATGAAGACGCGCCTGGTCGGGCTCTTCGACGAGGCGGTCGACGTCGGGGCCGGCGCGCAGGCGCTCGCTGGGCTGCGCGCGCCGCGCGACGTCGTCGAGGCGTGCATCGAGGCCGAGCCTCGCGAGGGGGCCCTGACGGCCTTCGACGATCTCGACGATCTGCGCCTGCGCATCGCGGCCGTGCGCGACGCGCGGGGGACCGAGGCGTTCGCCAAGCTCGCGACCGCGTTCAAGCGCGCGGCCAAGATCACCAAGGACGTCGTGCCGCAGGAGCCCGATCCGGCGCGCTTCGATCACCCCGCGGAAAAGGCGCTGTGGCTCGCATACGCCGCGGCGCGCGAGGCGATCGGCCGCGCCACCGAGGGCGGCGCCTACGCCGCGGCGGTCGAGGCGGCCTCGAGGGCGATCGCCGAGCCGATGGATCGCTTCTTCGACCGAGACCACGGCGTGTTCGTGATGGCCGACGACCTCGCCGTGCGCGACAACCGGCTGCGCATGCTCGCGACCATCGCCAGCGCGCTGCGGCGCGTCGCGCGGCTCGAGGTCCTCGAAGGGGGCGGCTGAGCGTCACGCTCGAGTCGCGTCGAGCCTAGCAGGCCGTTGAGTTTCTCCGGAGCTGCCCGATCCTCTCCCGCGTCAACCCGAGACTCGCCGCGCTATCGACACGGCCTGCTGTCTGTCACAGTTTCCGCAGGCCGTTTCTCAACGGCCTGCTAGTCGACGCAAGAACCGAAACAACGCGAACCATTTTCGTGAGTCTCGGACCGAACGACACTCTGTTCGGCGTCACGGCATCGCGTGCTCACCTGAATTTCAGCGTCGAGTCGGCGCTTCGAGCGCGCCCCGAAACCGAGGATCGGGACTTGCCCGGCGGGCACCGGGCATTCCCCCCCACGGGCGCTCGCGACCGCGGACTCGGTCGGACGCCGGCCCCGAGAGGGAGTACGAATCGCCCCCATCCACGCGCGAAGGAGCCGGCATGTCGACCAAGCAGCTCGTCTACTTTTTTGGTGCAGGCAAGGCAGAGGGCAACGCGTCGCAGAAGGAGCTGCTCGGCGGCAAGGGCGCAGGCCTCGCCGAGATGACGAACCTCGGCATCCCCGTGCCGCCCGGCTTCACGATCATCACCGACGTCAGCGTCGACTACCTCACGACCAAGAAGATCCCGAGCGAGCTGAAGCCGGCCGTGGAGGAGGCGCTCGCGAAGGTCGAGAAGATCGTCGGCATGAAGTTCGGCGATCCGTCGAACCCGCTGCTCGTCTCGGTGCGCTCCGGCGCGCGCGCGTCGATGCCCGGCATGATGGACACGGTCCTCAACCTCGGCCTCAACGACAAGACCGTCCAGGGGCTCGCCAAGAAGACGAGCAACCCGCGCTTCGCGCTCGACGCCTATCGCCGCTTCCTCACGATGTACTCGGACGTCGTGCTCGGCATCTCGCGCGAGCCGTTCGAGCACGCGCTCGACGAGATCCGCCGCGACATCGCCAAGAACCGCGGGCTATCGCCCGCCGCGACGCACGGCGAGGAGCTCAAGCGCTCGGTGCCCGACAGCGACCTCGACGAGGGGCACCTCGGCGTGCTCGTCCAGAACTACCTGGACCTCGTGCTGAAGGAGACGGGCAAGCCGTTCCCGCAGGACCCGAAGGAGCAGCTCTGGGGCGCGATCCTCGCGGTCTTCGAGTCGTGGAACAACCCGCGGGCGAACACCTACCGCAAGCTGCACGACATCCCTGCCTCGTGGGGCACCGCCGCGAACGTGCAGGCGATGGTCTTCGGCAACATGGGCGACACCAGCGCCACGGGCGTCTGCTTCACGCGCGACCCCTCGACGGGCGAGAAGAAGCTCTACGGCGAGTGGCTCCCCAACGCGCAGGGCGAAGACGTCGTCGCCGGCATCCGCACGCCGCGCAAGATCGCCAAGGGGACGGGCGGCGCGCCCGAGGAGACGCTCGAGGTCGGGATGCCGCCGGCGTTCGCCGAGCTGCTCGGCATCACCGAGAGGCTCGAGGCGCACTTCAACGACATGCAGGACATCGAGTTCACGATCCAGGAGCAGAAGCTCTATCTGCTCCAGTGCCGCGCCGGCAAACGCTCGGCGAAGGCGGCGCTGAAGATCGCGATCGAGCTCGAGAAGGCCGGCCGCATCACCAAGG
>JAJXTK010000103.1 GCA_021783935.1 Myxococcales bacterium
GGGACCATCTCGACCTTCGCCGGCGTCACCTCGGGCGGGCCGACGGCTCCTGGCTACGGAGACGGCAACGTGGCGACCGCCGCGACGCTGCCGTCCCCGCAGCGCATCGAGGTCGGTCCCGACGGGGGCGTCTATGTCCTCGACACGTCCGCCAACCGTATCCGGCGCATCGACCCGGTCACCAACGTGATCAACACGTGGCTCTCGCCGTCGTCGACCTGCAATGCGCCGATGGTCAACGGCTTCTCGCAGTTCAGCGACGTGAAGTGGGACGCCGCGGGCAACGCCTTCGTCAGCGGGAACCTCTGCGGCCTGCAGAACATCTCCGGCAACACCAGCGGGTACGGCGTCAACCGCATCAACGCCGACGGCTCGCAGACGCACATCGTCGGTCACGGCAGCGGCAGCCAGACCAACGGCATCCAGGGGATCAACTACAAGCTCAGCGACGCGGGGGCGATGGCCTTCGACGCGGGCGGCAACCTGTACCTCTCCGTCGGCAACGCGAACGCGATCTACCGCGTCGACGGCGCGACCGGGCGCATGTCGCTGATCGCCGGGCAGAACAGCTCCACCGGCGGCTACGCGGGCGATTACGTCGCCGCCACCGGCGCCCAGTTCAACACCCCCAACTCGATCGCCCTCGACGCGAGCAACAACCTCTACGTCGCCGACTACTACAACTACGCCATCCGCACCATCTACGCGGCGGGCAGCGCTACGAGCGCGCCCGCGACGCTCGCGATGACGGCGACCTCCAACGGCAACGGTCAGTCGATCGACGTCGACCGGGCGCTGCCGAATCCCCTCGTCGTCAAGCTCACCGACTCGACCGGGGCGGCGCTCTTGGGGGCGCCGATCAACTGGAGCGTCGTCGACGCCGGCGCTGCCCTGAGCGTCGCCCAGACGACGACGAACACCAGCGGCATCGCCGCCGACACGGCGCGCGTCGGCCTCGCGACGGGCAGCTACCACTACGCCGCGAGCTTCACCGACATCCACGGCGTGCAGGTGACGGGCAGCCCGGTGACCTTCACGGCCACGGCGACCGCCACCGCCACGGGGAACATCTTCACGATCGTCAACGCCCTGCAAACGTACGGCTACTCGGGCGTGCCGGGGCCTGGAACGCTGGCGCAGATCAACAACCCGACGTCGGTGGCGGTCGGGCCGGTCAGCGGCAACCTGTTCATCAGCACCTCGGATGACCGCATCCTCAAGCTCACGCCGGCCGGCGCGCTGAGCCTGTTCGCCGGAAACGGCAGCCCCGGGACCGCGGGCGACGGCGGGCCGGCGAGCGCGGCGACGCTCGACTTTCCGGGTGGCCTGACCATCGATGCGAGCGAGAAGTTCCTGTACCTCGAGCAGTCTTGCACCAGCGGCTATTGCATCCGCTCGATCGATCTGACGAGCGGCGTCATCCAGACGATCGCGGGCAACGGCTCGTCCTCGACGCCCAACTACGGCGACGGCGGCCTCGCGAGCGCCGCGTACTTCTCCTGGGGCTACCTCAAGATGAAGCTGGGGCCCGACGGGCACCTCTACATCTTCGACTCTGGCCGTATCCGCACGTTCGACCCGACCAACCCGAGCGCGCTCATCACTGCTTGGATGGTGGGCTCGAGCTCCTGCGTGACCGGCACGCCGGTGATTAACCAGTTCGACACCAACTCGGACATCACGTGGGACTCGACCGGCACGCACGCGTTCGTGAGCGCGTACATGTGCGGGCTGCCGAGCGGCGTGGGCAACTCGTGGGGCATCTGGAAGTGCAACGCCGACGGCACCAGCGGGACGTGGTTCGCCGGCAATGCGAACGGCGCGATGACCGACGGGCTCTCGGCGACGCAGTTCCTGTTCAACGACGCGCCGCTCATCGTCATGGATCCGAGCAACGTGCTCTACCTGTACGACTCCCGGAGTAACGCGAAGCTCTATCGGATCGACACGACGCTCTCGACGCCGGTGGTCACGACCTACGCCGGCACCGGCGCGACGGGCTCCTCGGGCGATTACGGCCCGGCCGTCTCCGCGCAGATCAACGGCAGCGCCGCCTACGATGTCGACGGCCTCGCGTGGTGGAACGGCCATCTGGTCTTCGCCGACTACTACAACCACGCGGTCCGCATGATCTGGTGAGCTCGGCGCAGCTGCGCAGCGCCTCGCGGCGACGTGCTCGGAGGAGCCGTCGCCGCGACGGCGTTTTGCCCCGCGCGGCCCTATCATCGGCGGCGCCATGCTCCGTCGGGTCCTGCCCCTCCTGCTCGCGCCGCTGCTCCCGCTGTCGTGCTCCTCCGAAGCCAAGCCGCCGGCCAAGGTCGCCTCCGCCCCGCCGGCCCAGAGCTCCTTCATGCCCGCTCCCGCCGCACCTTCGTCCGCGACCTCGTCCAGACCGCAGCGCGCGCTCGTCGACACCCCCATCCGCCCGGTCGTCGACGAGCTCTTCGGCGAGAGGCTCGAGGACCCCTACCGGTGGCTCGAGGACGGCGACGCGAAGGAGGTGCGGGCGTGGACCGACGCCGAGAACGCGCGCACGCGCAGGGTGCTCGACGGCCCGCGTCGCGACGCGATCCGCGCGCGGCTCGATGAGCTGCTGTCGATCGGCTACGTGAGCGGCGCCGCGGTGCGCACCGGCCAGGCGGGCGTGCGCCGCTACTTCCACTACCGCCGCGACGGCAAGATGAACCAGGCGGTGCTGTTCGTCCGCGAGGGGCGCGAGGGCAAGGACCGCGCGCTCGTCGACCCGGCGCAGGTCTCGGGCGGCGAGGCGACCGCCGCGATCGACTGGAGCTACCCCTCGCGCGACGGCGCGCTCGTCGCGTTCGGCATCTCCACGAGCGGCGACGAGGAGAGCACCCTGCGCGTGCGCGACGTCGCCGCGGGCAAGGACCTCGCCGATCGAATCTCGCGCACCCGCGGCGCCTCGCTCGCATGGGCCCGCGACGGCAAGGGGTTCTGGTACACGCGCGAGCCCGACCCGAAGTCGGTGCCCAAGGGGGAGGAGCACTACCACAAGAAGGTCTTCTTCCACCGCATGGGCGACGACCCGGCCAAGGACGCGCTCGTCTTCCCCGAGGTCGAGCGCGACCTGACGCACATCCCGACGGTGCAGCTGTCGCCGTCGGGGCGCTGGCTCGTGGTGCGCGTGCACCAAGGCTGGGCGAAATCGAGCGTGTTCGCGAGGGATCTGACGAAGAAGGGCGCCGACTGGATCACCATCGTCGACGGCCCCGACGCGCTCTTCGATCCGCTGCCGCACCGCGACGCCGAGGGGCGCGAGGCGATCTGGCTGCGCACCAACGACGGCGCGCCGAACTTCAAGATCGTCCGCGTCGATCCCGAGCACCCCGAGCGCGCGCGCTGGGTCGAGGTCGTCGCGGCGAGCCCCACCACGGTGATCCGCGACTTCGAGCTGGTCTCGAGCTCCCTGCTCGTCGGCCGCCTCGAGCGCGCCTCGACGAAGGTCGCGCGCTACGACCTCAAGGGCAACAAGCTCGAGGACCTCCCGATCGGCGCGCTGAGCACCGCGAGCGTCCCGACGGGTGAGCCCGACGGCGACGAGCTCGTCTGGGAGGAGCAGTCGTTCCTCGCGCCGCCGACGCTCTTCGCGCGCGCGCTCGCGCCGAAGAAGCCAGGCACGGCCCCCGCGGTGCTCGCCTCGGTCACCTCGACGATCGACCCTTCGCGCTTCGAGGTCGAGCAGATCGAGGCGACCTCGAAGGACGGCACCGTGGTGACGGCGTTCGTCGTCCACCCGAAGGGGCTCGCGCGCGACGGCAAGGCGCCGCTGCTGCTCGGCGGCTACGGCGGCTTCAACATCCCGCAGCTGCCCTCGTTCAACCGCACCGTCTTCGCGCTGCTCGAGCGGGGCGGGGTCTACGTGCTGTCGAACCTGCGCGGCGGCTCGGAGTACGGCGAGGCGTGGCACCGCGCCGGCATGCTCGAGAGCAAGCAGCACGTCTTCGACGATCAGATCGCGGTCGCCGAGCGGGTCATCGCGCTCGGATACACCAGCAAGGAGCGCCTCGCGATCCTGGGCGGTTCGAACGGCGGCCTGCTCGTCGGCGCGCTCGTCACCCAGCGCCCCGAGCTGTTTCGCGCGGCGATCTGCAACGTGCCGCTGCTCGACATGCTTCGTTACGATCGCTTCCTCATCGCGAAGCTGTGGGTGCCCGAGTACGGCAGCGCCGCCGATCCGAGGCAGCTCGCGTGGCTCCGCGCCTACTCGCCCTATCAGCACGTGCAGGACGGCGTCGCCTACCCGGCGGTGCTCTTGCTCACCGCCGACAGCGACGCGCGCGTCGATCCGCTCCACGCCCGCAAGATGGCCGCGCGCCTGCAGTGGGCGACCTCGTCGGATCGCCCGATCTTGCTCCGCGTCGAGACCAAGGCGGGGCACGGCGCGGGCAAGCCGCGGAGCAAGCAGCTCGAGGAGCTGGCCGATCAGTACGCGTTCCTGTTCCGAGAGCTCGCGATCGAGCCGTAGCGCCCGAGGGGCGAGCTCCCGCCTGGCTGTAAGGCGGCGTAGCCTGCGTTCGTTCTCGCAGCGCACGGATCGCTCGGAGGCCGCCATGTCGCTTCGATACGTTCGCTCGTTGGGTCTGCTCGTCGCGCTGCCGCTCGGCGCGTGTGGTGGCGGTGCGTACAAGGCCAGCGCTGCTTCGCCGAGCTTTGGCGGCGCTGGCGGTGGCGGCGCGCAGAGCTACGGCGGCGTGACGACCAACGGCGTGCCCGGCACCTACGCGGGCCGCGGCGCCTCGGCGTCTGCGCCCGCGCCCGTCGCCGCCGAGTCGGCGCCGTTGCGGGCCCAAGCGGAGAGCCGCGAGGAGATCGCGACGACCTCGAGCGACTCCGCGTCCGCCAAGGAGCCCTCGGGCCCGCAGCCGCTGCCGCCGCCCAGGCCCAAGCAAGACGTCGGCTCCTCCGACGCCGACCCGAGGCCTGTCGCGACGACTGCCGAGGGCCAGACCCCCACGACGCAAGCCCCCGCGCAGCCCAAGGAGATGCTCGACATCGAGGCGACCCTGCTGGTGGCCGTCGACTCGGTGCACGAGTCGGCCAAGCGCGTGCGCGAGCTCGCCAAGCAGTACGGCGCCGACCTGACCGGCGATCAGGTCCAGGACGAGGGGAGCTACCAGCGGGGCGCCTTCGAGATCCGCGTGCCGAGCGACAAGGTCGCCGACCTGCTCGACGCGATCTCGGCCCTCGGCACCGTGCGCTCGCGCGACGTGCGGGCGACCGACGTCTCCAAGCAGTACTTCGATTCGCAGCTCCTGCTGCAGAACCTCGAAGTGACGATGAAGCGCTACGAGGAGATGCTCGCGCTTGCGAAGAACGTGCAGGAGGTGCTGGTCGTCGAGCAGGAGCTCACGCGCCTGCGTGGCGAGATCAACCGCGTCAAGGGGGAGCTGCGCTTCATGCGCGACAGGGTGGCGCGCTCGACGGTGCACCTGCAGATCGTCCCCAAGTCGGTCGACACGACCCCGCCGCCCGAGGTCCCCGAGGCGAAGTTCTTTCCCGGCGTGCGCGGCACGATGCTGACCGACATGACGGGCACCGGGCACACGACCTACTACGGGCTCGGGCTCTCGCTCTTCTTCTTGCGCAACTTCCAGGTCGACTTCGACGTCCTGCGCCACGGCGCGAGCCCCTTCGAGACGAACGGCGCCGAAGGGCGCGCCTTCCTCGTGACCGCGGGCGGCGACATCTACTCGGAGTTCTTCGGCGGCGGGCGGCGCAAGTACTTCAATCCCTACGTCGGCCTGCGCGCCGGCTACGCGCGCCTCGACGGCAAGAACGACGCGCTGGTCTCGGGCACCGTGGGGCTCGAGCTCGTGCGCACCAAGGGGCTCCTGCTCGACCTGCAGGGGCGCCTGCACCTCTTCTTCGGCAACGCCGACGGCGCGCACGCGGGCGTCCAGCCGACGCTCGGGTTGAACGTGGCCTTCTGACGACCGCGTCGAGCAGCCTGGAGCGACGGCGCGCGTGTAGGGGCGACTGCTCCAGGAAATCTTCCTGGCGCGCTCGGGCGGATCTCCTCGCGCGTCCTTTTGCGCGCGCGACTCGCGGCCTATTCCGTACGGATCAGCTGATGCATTTCCTCGAGGCATGCTCGCCAAGAAGCTCCTCGGTGCCTTCGGAATTCGAGCGGTCCAGCCTCGCGCGGGGCGCCTGTTCGCAAACCTCGCGCTCACGCTCTCCATGGTGCTCGTCGTCGCGGCGTCCGCCGGCTGCGGCGCGGCCGCGCCGACCTGTCGTGGGAGCTACGTCGTCGATCAGGGCACGTGGCTCGCGAACGGCGACTCGTCCACCGGGTCGAGCCAAGACGGTAGCGATCCCGGGTATTGGCAGTACACAGACGACTCGGGCTACGCCGTGGGCGACGGCTCGTCGTCGCAAGATCCGAGCGCCGGTGATCCGAGCGGCTCGGATCCGTACGGATCGGACCCCAGCGCGTCGGATCCGAGCGGCTCGGATCCGAGCTCGGACGACTCCAGCTCCGGCGATCCCAGCGGCGACGACACCTCCACCGAGAGCCTGAAGCACCCGCGTCACCCGCGGCCGGCGGCGCAGACGCGCCTCGAGCCGAACGCGTCGCCTGGGCCGGTCGACCCGAACGGCTGCTACCGGTGCGCGCTCTCCTGCACCGTCACTACCGCTCCGTCGGCGCCCATGGTGGCCGACGGCGCGAGCGACAGGAGCGCCGCGGACGCGTGCCGACGCGCGCAGCGGGCGATGAACGCGTGGGCCGCGCACACGTCGAACACGGTCGGCAGCTGCACGCCGGCGAGCTGATCGGGGGGGCGGCGCGCCGAGCGCGCGCGGATCACCGCACCAAGTCGGCCATCGTTCGTGGGTAGATCTCGAGGTAGGTCGGCGGCACGCCGCCGTCGGCCGGGGCCTGGGGGCGAAAGACGCCGAAGACGCCGGTGAGGGTGACGAAGTCGTATCGGGTGTTCGGCTGATAGGCAGTGAACGTGCCGCCGCTCAGGCAATAGGGGCTCACGCTTACGGGCTCGGAGCTGCCGGCGTCGAAGCTCGCTGGGTAGAAGAGGCCGCCGGTCGTCTTGGAGACCGACTTCGAATCGGTCGTCGCCGACACGGCCGAGAGCTGCACGAGCACCGGCCCGTAGGTCACCTCGTAGGCCGTGGCGCTCCCGAGATCCGAGAGCGTGGCCGCCACCGGCGAGACGGCGCCGCTGCCCACCTTGCGGGCGCAGCCGCGGCGCGTGTCGCTGACGTCGAGGAGCAGCTCGTTCGCCCCCTTCGCCGTGTCGCGGTACGCAAAGGCCGCGACGTCGACCTGATCGCCGACCTGGACGCCGGCGAAGTGCGGCGAGGCGGGGGGCCAGAGCATCAGCCGGATCGCGCGTCGGGCGGCGTCGTTCAGGTCGGCGTAGCTGGTCGCGTCGGCGAGGAAGATCTGGCAGGCGGCCGTGGCGCTCGAGGAGCAGCCGGCCCCGGAGATCGCGGTGACGTAGGCGCCCGGGATCCACGAGCTGCTCGGCGTCGACGGCGGGTTCGCCCAGAGGTCCGCGATCGTCGTCGGCGCGGCGCCGAGCGGCTTGCTGTCGCAGGTGGGCCAGTCGGGCGCGGCGTCGGGAGCGTCGCTGGCGTCGTTCACCTCGGCGCCGGTGTCGTCGCGAGGCGCCTCCGCGCCCTGGTCGGGCGCTGTCGCGTCGACGCCCGTGTCGTCCGGCGTGGCCACGCCAGTGGCGCTGCTGCCGCCGCAGCCGAGCAGCAGCGACGCGGCGAGTGCGAAGGGGAGCGAGCGGATCGTGGTCAAGGAATCCTCTGCGTGACCTGCGAAATGGCTGGCGAAGGAGCCGGTCGGCGCATCCGCCAGCCTACCGCGGCGCGGCCGGACGGCGAGCCTGCCCGGCGTGACTTTCACCCCGCGCGCGGTATGCCTACGGCCCCGCCATGCTCCGCAGTCGCACCCGCATCGCGCCGGTCGCAGCCCTCGCCGCCGCCGCCGGCATCGTCGTGCTCCCCGGCCTCGCCGACGCGGCCAAGTCGAAGAAGGCGCCCGTCGTCGCGGTCGTCTCCGAGGGGATCGCCGAGAAGCTGCACGGCGCGCCGAAGCTCAAGAAGGGCAAGAAGGCGGCGCTCGTCGGGCGCAGCTTCCCCGCGGTGTGCGACGGCGCGGTCACGAGCTGGAGAATCAGTGATCTCGCCGACGACGGCGCGTGGGTCGGCGGCTTCGTCGGCGGCGCCAAGCCGCACCGCTGCCTGCTCGTCGACGGCGCTCCCGACTCGGTCACCGCCGCCAAAGGGCGCCCCAACGTCGACCCGAAGCAGATCGCCGCGGCCCGCCTCGCCGCTACGGTCGCCCTCACGCCGAAGAAGGGCACCGCGGCCGACGTGGGCAAGCTCGAGCTCCAGGTCTTCCACGACGGCGTCGACTTCGTCGCGGTGGCGCAGACGCAGAAGCCGGCGACCGGCAAGAGCAGCTGCCTCGACAGGTCGTCGCTCGTCGTGATGGTCGAAGACGGCGGCAGCTGGAAGACGATCTTCCGACCCGCCGGCAAGGGGAAGGACATCTGCGGCTACACCTTCTTCTCGCGCGGTGACGTCGACGCCGACGGCCGCGACGAGATCGCCCTGCGCGTCGACAAGACCGAGGGGTACGGCTACCGCGTGCTCAAGCGCGTGAAGGGGAGCTACTCGGTCATCGCGAGGTAGCGGTCGCGCCCCTCGCCGACGAGCGGGGCGCCAGCAGGCCGTTGAGTTTCTCCGGAGCTGCCCGATCCTCTCCCGCGTCAACCCGAAACTCGCCGCGCGATCGACACGGCCTGCTGTCTGTCACGGTTCCCGCAGGCCGTTTCTCGCCGGCCTGCTAGCCGCGCCGGATGGTGACCTTCTGGATGCGCGGCTTGTTCAGCGGTCGATCGCCCATCACGGGCGTCGCGGCGAGCTTGTGCACGACGTCGACGGGCGAGCACTCGCCGAAGATCGTGTAGCTCTTGTCGAGCCAGGGCGCGGCGGCGTCGGTGATGAAGAACTGCATCCCGTTGGTGTTCGGCCCCTTGTTCGCCATGCAGAGCAGCCCCGCGCGATCGTGCTGCTGCCCCCACGGCTCGTCGGCGAACTCGTAGCCCGGATCGCCGCTGCCCATGCCCGCCGGATCGCCGCCCTGGATCATGAAACCCTTGATGATCCGGTGGAAGGTGACGCCGTCGTAGGCCTTGCGCTTCACCCACTGTCCGCTCGTCGGATCGCGGAACGACTGCAGGCCGCGCGCGAGGCCGACGAAGTTCGCGACGGCCTTGGGCGCCTTGTCCTCGAAGAGCTTGCAGGTCAGCGCGCCGGCGTCGGTCTCGAGGTCGGCGTAGAGCTGCCCGCTGCCGAGGCACTGCGTCGCCGCCGCCAGCTCGATCGGCTTGTCGACCTTGCCCGAGGGGGTCTCGACGGCGCAGCTCCCCGCGCCGCCGCCGGGCTTGGCGGCGGGATCCTTGGTCGCCTGCTCCTCGTTGCTCTTGCAGCCCAGGGCGGCTGCGCCGACGAGCGCGAGCGAGACCGAGACCGACATCGAGATCGAGGCGAGGGCGGGGCGGAGCGGCATGCGCGCTTGTTAGCACAAGCGGCGCGCGACGCGCTCTCGCGCCCCTCAGTGCGGGGACGTCGTGGCGACCGCCGCCGGCTCGGCGCGCATCCGCGGGAGCAACGACGGGCGCCCCAGCTTCGCCGCGAACGCCGACAGCCGCGCCGGGAGCTCCTCGGCGCCGAGATCTCGGTCGCGCACGACGAGCGAGGCGAGCGGCACCTTGGTCGCGGCCTCGACCATCTGTCCGAGCACGCGCTGCGCGCCCCTGCCGCCGCAGGCGACGACGAACGCGACGCCGCGCAGCCGATCGCGGTTCATCTCGAGGAACGACCGCACCGGCGAGGACAGGCTCAGGCTCCAGACCGGCGTCGCCACGACCACCGCGTCGTAGCGCGAGGGGTCGTGCCCGAGCGGGTGCAGGTGCACCAAGCGAGCGCGCAACGCGTCGCGCGCGCTGCGCAGGAAGCCACGCACGCCGCTGCGGTCGACGTCGTCCAGGAGGCGCTCGACGTCGGCGTCGAGCCGCTCGGCGAGCCACTCGGCCAACGCCCGCGTGTGCCCCGTGCGCGAGTAGTACACGACGAGGATTCGGTTCTCGGCCATGGCGCGTCCCTCCGCTGCGCACCTCGACGTCGTGCGCCCCGCCGATGCTGCCAAGCGATTTCCGTTCCGGGTTGCTGGCAGCTCCACGCGGCCTCCACCGCGCCGAGGCCGAGCGCGCCTCTCAGCCTCGAGGCGGCGCGGCCGCGCGGCGCTCGCCGGCCATGCGCAGCTCGGCCTTCACGACCGCGATCACGATGCCGATCGCGCCGACGCCGAAGATCACCAGCATCGGCCCGAGCAGGTGCAGCGCCGCCGCGATCAGCGTGAGCAGCACGAAGGTGTCGCGCTTGAAGAGCGGGCGAATCCGCTCGAACAGGCCGCCGCCGTCGCTCGCGGCGCCCTCGGCCGCGGGCGCCGTCAGCGGGTACTTGAGCAGATCGCCCGAGCCGATGCGGTAGAGGTAGCGATACTCGACGGCGCTCGTGAACACGCCGCACGCGAGGATGACCGCGCCGACCGCGAGGTAGGGGGTGCGCTCGGTCAGCCGGTAGAGGCCATAGGAGGCGCCGGCGAAGAAGCCGTAGTTCGAAACGTCGTCGCCGACCGTGTCGAGCCACTCGCCGAGCTTGGAGCCGCGGAACGTCAGGCGTGAGAGCTCGCCGTCGCACCCGTCGAGCACGCTCTGCGTCTGCAAGAGCGCCGCGCCGACGAGGAGCGACGCGTCGGTGCCGCGCGCGGCCACGAGCCCGCTCGCGATGCCGATGAACAGGATCGCGACGCTCAGCTGGTTCGGGCGCAGGCCGGTGCGCACGAGCACCCGAGTGACCGCCAGCGACAGGTGCCGATTGAGGTGCGTCGAGGTCCAGCCGTCGATCGTCTTGCGCAGCGAGCGGAGCAGCGCGCTCACCGCCCGTCGCGCGTCGCGGGGGGTGGCGACCGCGATCGGCGCGAAGCCGAAGGGGGGGGCGAACACGAACGGCACGGGCGGCCCCTCGGAGCTGCGCGCGCTTCGCGGCGCCCGCGCGACCACCTGCGCGTCGCCGGCGCCGATGGCGCGCGCGCGGCCGTCGGCCACGGCGGTCACGAGCGGACCGAAGAGCCCGCGGTGCACCACTACGTGCGCGGCGACCTCGATGGTGATCACGTCGTCGGGGGGCGGCTCGGTCGAGATCTCGAGGCTCCGTCGCGCGTCGAGCAGCGCCCCCGCCAGCGGCTCGACGCCCGGTCCGAGGTGCAGCGCCGTCGCGCCCGCCGCCTGCGCGCCGAGCGCGAGGCGCAGCGCGGTGCGCAGCCCGGCGACGTCGTGATCGATCGCGAAGGCGCCCGCGGGGGGCGCCGTGAGGATCAGCACGAACGGGGGCGTCGACATCGCGGCGGCCGGATCTTCGTCGAACAGGGCCGGCGAAGATAGGCCCCCGTGCGCGTCACGCGCCGAGCGTCGACCAGTGGAAGCGCACCTCGTCGGCGAGCGCGCTCCTCCAGAGCGGCCAGTCGTGGGTGCCCGAGCGCTCGGCGTACTCGGTCGAGACGCCGGCGCGGTCGAGCTCCTCGGCGAGCGCGCGGCAGGTCGCGACGATCGGCTCGTCGGACCCGCAGAAGACGCGGTAGCGCTGCCCCGCGGCGCGCATCGCCGCACCGCGCGCGCGCACCAGCTCGAACGAGCGGTGATCGTGGCAGCCGCTCATGCTGCCGATCGACCCGAAGACGTCGGGGCGCTGGGCGCCGAGCACGACGGACGTGAAGCCGCCGGTCGACAGCCCGTCGAGCCCGCGCCGACGCGGCTCGGCGAGGGTGCGGAACTCGAAATCGACGTGCCCGACGACGTCGCGCGCGACGTAGTCGGCCATGCGGTCGTCGCCTCGGAACAGCTCGCCGTTGTCGCGCGGCATCACGACGATCACGTCGCCGATCGCCCCCGACGCGCGCAGGCCGTCCAGCGTCGCCGCGAGCTCCCCCCGCTCGAGCCACGCGCGCTCCCAATCGAGCGCGCCGTGCAGCAGGTAGAGCGTCGGCAGGCGCCGCGCGCCGACGGCGTAGCCGGGCGGCAGGTAGATCACGTAGCCGCGCACCTCTTGGAGCGCTGGCGAGTGGAAGCGCAGGTGGTGCACCGAGCCGCGCGCGCGATCGCGGGCCGACTCCTCGACGCGGAAGAGGAGCGAATTGCCGCCGCGTTGGCTCAGGTTCACCGGGTCGGCGACCCACTGCCCATCGACGATGAACTTGTACTCGACGTCGCCCGGCGCGACGGGGCCGGCCTCGCCGAAGAAGCCCTGATCGCCGCGGCGAAGCGGGACGCCCGGAGTCTGCCAGCCGCAGAAGCTCCCCGTCGCGTACACGGATTGAGCGCCCTGACCCGGGTAGAACAACGCGAGGACGCCATCCTCGCGGACGTGGCTGTAATGCAAGGTGCTGACCTCTCGAGCGCGCGCGCCCTACGGCACGGCGACCATCCAGCCGCGCTTGTCCTCGCTGCGGCCGGCGAAGAGCTCGTCGAGCTCCTCGCGCAGGCGCTTGGCGAGATCGCCCCCCTTCGGCTTGACCGAGCCGCCGTCCCAGGTGAGCTCGCCGACGGGCGAGATGACCGCGGCGGTGCCGCTGCCGAAGATCTCGAGCAGCTCCCCCTTCTT
>JAJXTK010000771.1 GCA_021783935.1 Myxococcales bacterium
CGCCTACCGCGGCGGCGTCGTCCAGCGCGGCGGGCGCGCTCGCGCCGTCGGCCAGCGCCGCGCCAAGCGAGTCGCCGAGCTGCACCGCGGCCCCCGTCGCGCTCGCGCCCCCTCCGGCGCACGCGAGCAGGCCCTCCGCAAGGCCGAAACCGAGGCCGACCGGCGACATCGAGAACCCGTTCCGGTAGCGCCTCGACGGTCGGGCGGGCGCGACCGTGCCCGGCGCGAAATGCGCCGGAAGCAACAGGCGCGCCGTGGTATGGTGCCCACCGGCGACGCGATCCAAACCTCCGGAATCGGACGGGTGAGCTCGTCGCCGCCGGCTCTACGAAGCGTCGTTTTTCAGGCCGTTTCGAGGTTTCAGGGTTCGCATGGAGATCAAACAGCAGCTCAAGCTGAGCCAGCACCTCGTGATGACGCCTCAGCTGCAGCAGGCGATCCGCCTCTTGCAGCTGAACCAGCTCGAGCTGCGCGACGAGATCAACCACGAGCTCGAGAACAACCCGGTCCTCGCCGACGACGCCACCGATCCGAAGCCCCGCACCGACGACGCCGACCCGACCGCCCCGCCGACCGACGTCCCACTCGAGGAGCGCGTCGGCATGACCGAGCGCGTCGAGGCCGACGTGAACCTCGCCGATCGCGTCCAGGAGAAGCACGTCGCCGAGGTCGACTGGGAGCAGTTCCTCGAGAACCGCTCGCAGCAGCAGGCGCTCCCCTCCACGCGCGGCGGCTTCGAGGAGCTGCCGCCGATCGAGCAGAACCTCACCAAGACCGAGAGCCTCGAGGACCACCTGCTCTGGCAGGTGCAGAACAGCGACTTCACGGACATCGAGCGCCACTTCGCCGAGCTCGTCATCGGCAACCTCGACGAGCGCGGCTTCCTCGATCTCAAGGGGACCGAGCGCGACGACGGCACGCGCACGCCCGACCTCAGCATCGAGGATCTCGCGCACGAGGCGGGGCTCGACCCCGAGGACGCGGTCGAGGTGCTCGCGCTCATGCAGCAGATGGATCCGGTCGGGACCTGCTGCCGCGACCTGCGCGAGTGCCTGAAGATCCAGGCCGAGCTCTACGGCTACGACGACACCGAGATCGCGATCATCGACCACCACCTGCACAACGTCGAGAAGCGCAACTGGGCCGCGATCTCGCGTGACCTCAAGGTGCCGGTCGAAGAGGTCATCGAGGCGGCCAAGCAGATCCAGAAGCTCGAGAGCCGCCCGGCGCGCAACTTCAGCACCACCGACGACAAGTCGATCGCCATCACGCCCGACGTCTACGTCACGCGCGACGCCGAGCGCTGGGTGGTCGTCGACAACGACAAGGGGCTGCAGCGCCTCTACATCAACGAGCAGCTCGCCAAGCGGATGCTCAAGGATCCGCACGCCAAGGAGTTCATCGGCGAGAAGCTGCGCAACGCGCAGTGGCTCATCCGCGCCATCGAGCAGCGCCGCAAGACGATCATCCGCGTCACGGAGTGCATCGTCGAGAAGCAGCGCGAGTTCTTCGAGAAGGGCGTCAACTTCCTCAAGCCGATGATCCTGCGCGACGTCGCCGAGACGGTCGGCATGCACGAGTCGACGATCTCGCGTGTCACGACCAACAAGTACGTCCACACGCCGCAGGGGCTCTTCGAGCTCAAGTACTTCTTCAATTCGGCCATTCGCCGCAACGCCGACGAGGACATCGCCTCCGAGGCGGTCAAGCAGGCGATCAAGCGCCTCATCGAGTCCGAGGACAAAGAGAACCCGCTCTCGGACCAGGCCATCGTCGAGCTACTCGAGCGCAACGAGGGGATCCAAATCGCCCGCCGAACCGTCGCGAAGTATCGCGAAGTGCTGGGCATCCTCGCGTCGAGCAAGCGCAAGAAGATGTTCTGACGGCGCGACGATCGGCCGCGTAGGTGCGCCGAGGTGCGAGCGGCGCCGGCGCTACCGCTGCGATTTTTGTCATGGAATTCTGCGCTCCGGACCTTGACGAAACGCTCGCGAGTTGTTCGCCTAATGGTGTTGTTCGCTCCGCGTGTCGCTCGACCGTCACGTCGCTCCTCGAACGCCAGCCGGCAGCAGGCTGAGGCGGTCGCCGCGTGCACGGGGCGGGCGAGGTCCACGACGCGAGGTGCGCACGCGCGCGCGGCGTCGCGGGAACCAACGCTTGGCTTTCCTCGTTACATGGTCGACGGGGCGCGCGGCGAGTTCCGCCGGGCCGCCTCGGCTGGAGGGCTCGCATGAACATCGCGATCACGTTCCGCCATCTCGATCCCTCGGAAGCGATCAAGGAGTACGCGACGGAGAAGGTCGGCAGAATCCAGAAGTTCCTCCGGCGTCCGATGAAGGCGGCGGTCACGCTCTCGATCGTGAAGGGTGAGCATCTCGCGGAGGTGAACATCACGGCCGGCTCGGAGCGCTATTCGGCCAAGGAGTCGGGCGAGAACATGTACGCGTCGCTCGACAAGGTCTGCGACAAGCTCGAGCATCAGGTTCAGAACGCCAAGGGGGCGAAGATGGCCGCCAAGCGCGGCGCCATGGGGGCCGGCGAATTCGCGGCCAACCACGCGCAAGGCGGGGCCGCCGCCGAAGAAGAGGGCTGAGTCCCTCTCCCGGGTGGCGCGCGCGGGGGGGCTGGCCGCCCTCCCGCGCCGTTTTTGGAGCGCCGGCTTTTTGGGTCGACGTCCGCGCTGCGCCGCGTGACAAGATCCGCGCATGCGCTTGTCGGAGATTCTCGCGGAGGACCGCGTCGAGGTCGTGCGCAGCCTCGAGCGCAAGGCGGACGCGATCGAGCGGATCGCGTCGCTGATGTCGCTCGGCACCGCGA
>JAJXTK010000772.1 GCA_021783935.1 Myxococcales bacterium
GTCGACGCCGCCGCGAGGGTGATCATCTCGTCGATCGCGAAGACGACCTGGTTGGTCTCGATGAGGATGTCGCGGATGCGCTCGCGGAGCGGGATGTTCCGCGGATCGAGCTCGAGCCCGATGCGCAGCGTGGTGAGCGCCTTGGCGAAGAGCTTGACCTTGCGGAAGGCGTCCGCGTTCGCGAGCACCTCGGCGACGCGCGGCCCCTTCGCCTGCGCAGCCTGCTGCGGGATCTCCGACAGCTCCTCGGCGGCCTCGCGCTCCTCGAACTCGACCTCGTCGTCCTCATCGACCTCGAGCTCGGCCTCTTCTTCTTCGACGACCGGCGGCGGCGGCGGCGGCTTCGGCTGCGCGCGCACGGGCTCGGGGCGCGGCTGCGCCGGCGGCTGCTGAGGCGCGGTGGGGCGCCCTTGCGCCGGGGGAGGCGGCGGCGCGGTCACGGGGCGCGGCGCGCCGGTGACGTCGGCGACGAGCGTGCGCACCTGATCGTCGTTCGGCGCGAGCTGCTGGAGCCTCTTCGCGATCTCGGCGCGCAGCTCCTTCTTGCCCTGCTCGCCGGCGAGGCGCGCCGACTCCTTGAAGATCGTGATCGCCTTCTCGTGCTGCCCGATGGCGACGAAGCCGCGGGCGAGCAGCGCGATGAGCTCGACCGACTTCGGGTCGCTCTTGAGGCAGATCTGGATCTTGGCGATCGCCGCGACGCCGTCGTTCGGGCCGCCGCGCTGCAGGTAGAGCTCCGCGGCCGGACGCGCGTACTTCGGATCCTGGCGGTGGTGGAGCAGGCGCTCGTAGACCTTGAGCGCGTCGTCGATGCGGCGCTGGGTCGTGAGCTGCTCTGCGGTCGCCGCGAACTCGGCGATCGCCCCCTCGATGTCCTTGGTGCGCGAGAGCGCCTCGGCCAGGCGCAGGTGCGCGATCGGGTTCGACGGGTCGAGCCCGACGATGCGCTTGTAGATCTCGATCGCCTCGCGGTCGCGCCCCTCGCGCGCCGCGCGGTCGGCGACCTGCTCCCAGGTGGCGAGCGCATCGCTCGTCAGCTGCAGCTTCTCGTACAGCTCGGCGAGCTTGACGGGGACGTGCGCGTACTGGGTCTGGAGGTGCGGCGGCTGCTTCGAGAGCAGGTCGCGCACGGTGTTGTAGACGGCGACCGCCTTGAGGTGGAACCCCTGCGCTCCGTAGAAGCGCGCGACCTCTTCGTAGCTGGCGATCGCGCCGCCGAGGTCCCCCTTCTTCTGCTGCGTGTCGCCGATCTTCAGCAGCCAACGCGGGTCGTTCTTCTCGGCGGACGCGAGCTTGCGGTACTCCTCGATGGCGAGGTCGTACTTCTTCTTTTCGAGCGCGCGCTGCGCGGATTGGAGCGTCTTCTCCTTGTCGATTTCCACCGACGCCGTCCTTCCGCCGCGCGCGAGAGACTCCTCTCGCGATCGTCGGCGAGGGTCCGGCGATCGGGTCCGCGCGAGAGGAGCGGACGCGCCGGGCCCACAAAAAAGCTATCGTTCCGCCGCGATCCGGTCAAGGAACCTGCGGCCTCCGTAGGTGCGCGGAGCGCGTCTCGCGCCCACTCGCGCACACATCGTCGCGCGCCTGCCGTGGGACGCGAAGATCACAAAAACGCGCGCGGCGCCGGAGCGCCGCAAGAGGTGGACATCGAGCCGTCGCGCATCAGGCGTCGCCACCGCCGTGCTCGTCGCGCCGCTCCTTCACCCCGCTCGCCACGAGGCTGAGCAGCTCGCCGGCGAGCGCGATGACGTCTTGCTCGACGAAGCCGCCGTCGACGAGCTCACGGTAGATCGACTTCGCGACGATCTTGAGCGCGCGGGGGTCGCGCTGCGTGGGGTCGGGATTCGACGTCAGAGCCATGGATGCTGGGCCTCTCGCGTTGGGCGGCGGACTTCGTGGGGCCGTTCAAGCAGGACGTGTGCCGCGTGCGCAGGCGTGCTGCTTCGCGTCGTGGGCAGGCGCGTCGAGGCCCCGGCAAGGCGCAGAACCCCGATGGATTCGCCCAATCGTGCCGCTCGCTCGGCGCGCCGCCGGCGCTCGCGCGTCATCGGGCACCCCGTCGCCGCGTACGCGCGTTCGCGGACCGCCCCTCGCCTCGCGAACCCCGATACGCGAGCGCGAGCGCCCGAGGCTCGCCGCCGCCGCGCCCCCTTGGCAAGCTCGCGCGCCGCCGCGCCATGCTGCACTCGCCCGCGCTTCGCCGCCTCCTCATCGCGCTGAGCGTGCTGCTCAGCGTGTGGATCGGCGGCGCGCTCGGCTACCACGCCCTCGGCCACGGCCGATGGTCGTACGGCGAGTGCGCCTACCACACCGTCGTGACCGTCTTCACGGTCGGCTACGCGGAGCTGCCCGGCGCCGAGCACGTCGGCTTCGCGCGCGCCTTCACCGCCATCCTGATCGTCTTCGGCGTCGCGGCGATCGGCTACGTGCAGGCGAGCCTCACCTCCATCTTCGTGGAAGGCGCCCTCGGGCAGGCGTACCGTCAATCGCGCATGCGCAAGGCGATCGACCGGATGAGCAACCACGTGGTGGTCGCCGGCTGCGGGTCGACGGGCCGCTACGCGATCGACGAGCTTCGCGTCAGCGGCCGCAACGTCGTGGCCATCGATCGCGACGAGGCGCGGCTGCAGGAGCTCGCGGAGCAGGCGGCGCCGGGCGAGCTCCACTACGTCGTCGGCGACGCGACGCACGATCACGCGCTGGTCGCCGCGGGCGTGGCGCGCGCGTCCGGGGTGGTCGCTGCGCTGACCGACGACGCCGACAACCTCTACGTCACGCTCTCGGCGCGCGCCCTCAACCTGGAAGATCGGA
>JAJXTK010000104.1 GCA_021783935.1 Myxococcales bacterium
CGAGGAGCATCACCGCCGCGTCGGCCGCGTGCAGCGTGCGGTAGGTGTCCTCGCTGAAGTCGGCGTGCCCGGGCGTGTCGAGCAGGTTCATCTGCAGCCCCTTGTAGGGGAACTGCAGCACGCTCGTCGTGATCGAGATGCCGCGCTCGCGCTCGAGCTCCATCCAGTCGGACACCGCCGCGGCGCGGCCGCGCTTCGCCTTCACGGCGCCCGCGAGCTGGATCGCCCCGCCGTACAACAGGAGCTTCTCGGTGAGCGTCGTCTTGCCGGCGTCGGGGTGGCTGATGATGGCGAACGTCTTGCGACGGCCGATCTCGGTCGCGAGGTCTCCCATGGGCGCGCGCGTGGATTAGCACACCCGGCAGAGCGCGACCGCGGCGGCGCCGGGCTCAGCGGGTGAGCTGCGGCTTGTCGTCGACGACGGTGTCGTCGGCGGGGCTCGTGCCGCTGCCGGAGACCGACAGCATGTAGGACTTCAGCGAGAGGCTCGTCTTGGTGGCCGTGAGGATGCCGTAGAGCCCTTGCGTGTTCTCGTCGTAGGTGACCGTCTTCGCGCTGAAGGGCTGAGCGGCGAGGACGCCGTAGTGGGGCGCGCCGCCGCCGCCGCAGATCACGTAGAGGGTGCCGCCGCTCGCCTGCGGCGTGTTGCCGACCATCGGGTTGCTGCGCTCGTAGAAGTGATCGTGCCCCGCGATGTCGAGGTCGAGCTTGTACCTGTCGTAGAGCGGCTGCACCGCGGCCACCATCGCCGCGCGCTCGGCGGCGCGATCGGTGTGGTCGGTCGACGAGAACAGGCCGTGGTGGTGCACGGTGACGATCCACGGCACGTTCGCGCGGTTCTGGTTCGCCTTCGAGAGATCGGCGTCGAGCCACGCGAGCAGCTCGGTCTTGTAATTGGTCGAGTCGATGCTCGGCTCGATGATGCCGTCGAAGTCGTCGAACGAGACGACGTGCACCGGGCCGTAGTCGAACGAGAAGTAGCGCTCGTAGTTCTGGCCCAACGCGCCGGGCATCGTGACGTGCGCGAAGTACGAGAGCGCCTCGGCCTCGTGGTTGCCGGGGGCCATCGCGAAGAAGACCGACCCCGCCGCGTCGTCGCTCGCGCTCGACCACTGATCCCAGAGGCTCTGCAGGGCGCCGGCGAAGACGAAGTCGCCCGAGAAGAGCGCGACGTGCGCGCCGCTCGTCTTGAAGCGCCCCGCGATCGCCTTCCACACGAACAGCGGCGTGGCGGCCCCGCCGTTGCGCGTGTCGCCGGCGACGCCGATCAGCACCGGATCGGTCGCCGCTGCGGCGGGGGCGGTCGTGAACGACGCGACCGCGCTCCACTGCTCCTGCCCCGGCGCGCCGCCGCCGACTTGGTAGTAGTAGGTGCGGCCCGGCTGCAGGCCGCAGACGTGCGCCTCGTGGAAGCGGTTGCCGTCCGCCGAGGCGGTGCCGATCTCGGGGTCGACCACGTAGCTGATGCCCGTGTTGCTGTTGGTCAGCGCGCTCGCGCTCTCGCCCCACTTGATCTTGCTGGCCGTCGTGTCGGGGTCGGTCTGCCAGACGGTCGCGAAGCTCGTCGACGGATCGGCGTAGCCCGGCGCGCCCGCCGCCACCTGCCCGCCGAGGCCGAGCCGCACATGCTTCGGCGTGCCGGAGCCGACGTCCGCGTGCAGATCGAAGGCGGGGAAGCCGTCGACCGCGCCGACCGTGTAGCCGCACCCCTGCGGCTGGAACGTGGTGATCGGCCCGGCGTCGGCCGGAGCGCCGTTGCCGCCGCCGCTCTTGCTGGAGCAGCCGGCGCCGAGCGCGGCGAACGCGAGGAGCGAGAGGCAAGCGAGACCGGCGTGCGCGTGGCGCGGGAGCTGCGACATCGCCGCGAATGCTACCACGCGACCGCGGCGCGTTCGCGGCGGCGCGCTCGTCGCTCAGCCGCCGAAGGGGAGCACGGTCGCCGACTCGGCGACGCCCGGCTCGCGCACGAGCCCGCGGGTCATCAACCCGACGAGCACCGAGACGAGCACGATCCCGAAGAAGGGGAGCAGCACCGAGCGCGTGTGGTCCTGACGAACCTTGCCGTCCATGCGGCGCTTCGTAGCCTCGATCGCGGGTCGTTTGTGCAGTGTGACGGCGGGTTTCCCGAGGAGTTCACTCTCCCGTCACAGACCGAGCCGCCCGTCACCGGGCGCGTCCGACCGGGACGCACGAGACCGTCACCTTCGGGAGCGCGCGCTCGACCGGGGCCGCGCGCGCGTCGGCTTCGAACGCATCGGTCGCGAGCCACGTCGGCGCCGCGCAGTCCCACGTGCCGAGCGAGGTGGCCGTGCACGCGCCGACGCGGAGCGTGAGCCGCATCGCTCGGCGCGGCAGGCGGAGCTCGGCCGGGTCGTTCGCGGTCGTGAGCGTCAGCTGCGCCGTCCAGGCGTCCTCGAAGAGCGCGCGCTCCCGATCGAGCCGCACGACCAGCGGCCGCTGGTAGCTCGCCCCCGCTGGGCAGCCGGGCAGCCCGACGAGCCGCAGCGGGCGCTCGCCGACCGCGCGCTCGCACCCGCCGGCGAGCAGGGGCAGCATCGAGAGCGCGAGCGCGCGGGGGCCAGCCGCGCGCGCGATCACCAGATTTCGCAGCGATTCTTGCGGAGCATCGCCTTGCCCGGCTTGCACTGGAACGCCTCCGCGAACGGGGCAAAATCGGAGAGCGGCCCGTTCACCCGATACTTCGGCGGCGAGTGCGGATCGATCGTCGCGAGGGCGCGCTTCCTCTCCGGGTGCGCGTTCTCGCACCACGCCTGCGCGAAGCCGAGGAAGAACTCCTGGTCGGGGGAGTACTTGCCGTGCTCTTCGGGCTTGCCGGCGCGCGCGTCCACGAACGCCGCGTGGGCGAGCTTGAGGCCGCCGAGGTCGGCGATGTTCTCGCCGAGGGTGAGCTTGCCGTTGACGTGCACGTCGTCGACTGCGACGTAGCCGTCGAACTGGTCGACCAGGCACTGGGCGCGCTTGTCGAACTCGGCGCCGACCTTCTTGGTCCACCAGTCCTTGAGGTTGCCATCGCCGTCGAACTGGCGCCCTTCGTCGTCGAAGCCGTGCGTCAGCTCGTGCCCCATCACGAGCCCGATCGCGCCGTAGTTCGAGCCCATCGGCGCGCGGTTGTCGAAGAACGGCGGCTGCAGGATCCCCGCCGGGAAGACCATCTCGTTGAGGTTCGCGTCGTAGTACGCGTTGACGGTCGGAGGGGTCATGTACCACTCCTTCCGATCGACGGGCTTGCCGATCTTGGCGAGCAGGCGCGCCATCTCGAAGCGCGACGCGGCGAGCGCGTCGGCCGCGTAGTCGTTGGAGACACTCAGCGCGTCGTAGTTGCGCCACGCGTCGGGGAACCCGATCTTGTTGTTGATCTTGTGGAGCTTGTCGAAGGCGCGCTTGCGCGTCGGCGCGTCCATCCAGCTCAGCGACGCGAGGTCGCGCTCCATGGCCTTCTCGATCGCCGAGACCATGCGCGAGGTGCGCTCCTTCCCCTCGGCGCCGAACGTCTCCTTCACGAACGGCTGGGCGAGCGCCTCGCCGAGCGCGCCGTCGACGGCGTCCACGCAGCGCTTCCAGCGCGGGAGGATCTCCTTGGCGCCGGTGAGGTTCTTCGACTTGAACTGGAAGTCCTCGTCGACGAAGGCCTTCGGCAGCATCGGCGCGAGCTCCCTCACGATCGCGAGCTTGAGGTAGCTCCGCCACGTCTCGGGCTTGGTCTTGCCGAGCGCGGCCTCGACCCCCTTGAAGAAGAGCGGCTCGGCGACGTTGATCGGCGCCTTCCTGGCGACCCCCAGCCCGTCGACGAAGGCGTCCCAGCCGAGCGAGGGCGCCAGGGCCTCGACGCCCGCGAGCGTCATCTTGTGGTAGGTCTTCTTCGGATCGCGGCGATCGACGCGCGTCATCGACGCCTTGGCGAGCTCGGTCTCGAGCGCCACGATCGCGTCGGCGTCGGCCGAGGCTTCGCCCGCGAGCGCGAGCAGCCTCTTGACGTGCTCGACGTACGCCTTGCGGATCTCGCCGCTCTTGGCGTCGGCCTTGAGGTAGTAGTCGCGGTCGGGCAGCCCGAGCCCGCCTTGCTCGAGCTGGCCGATGACCTGCGTCGCGTCGGCGAAGTCTTGCCCCGACGAGAAGGCGAAGAGGGGCGTGAAGCCGAGGCGGTAGAGGGCGCGCACGGCCTCGGCGACCCCCTTGGCGTCGGTGACCTTGTCGACGATCGCGAACGGCCCTCTGAGCGCCGCGGCGCCGCGCTGCTCGATCCCCGCCTCGTCCATGCAGGCGTTCCAGTAGGCCTCGACCTTCCCCGCGTACGCCGCGCCGGCGACGGGCTCGTTCTTCGCGAGGCGCTCGAGGATCTCGTGCAACAGCTGCTCGTTGCGCTCGTCGATCTCGGAGAAGCTGCGCGTCCACGAGGAGCGATCGTTGGGGATCGGCGTCGCCTTCTGCCAGCCGCCGCACGCGTACGCGTAGAAGTCGTCGCAGGGCTCGACGCTCGCGTCGATCGCCGCCTCGTCGACGCCGGGCAAGGGGAGCGGCTTGGTCGCCTCGACCGCGGCCGACGACGCTGCCGGCGCCGGGGTCCACGACGCCGCCGGCAGCACCGCGATGGGCGTGGCGGGCGCGACGACCTGCTGGCCGCCGCCGCAGGCGAAGAGGGTGAGGACGAGGAGGGCCGATGGGACGACGGTCGGGCTCTTTCGCATGCGCATGCGCGCGAGGCTGGCCGGTCGCGGGCGTGCGCACAAGCGTCGAGGTGGCCGGCGCCGCCTCGAGCCGGAAATCCCTCTTCAGGCGCCGGGCGCGTCGAACGGTGGCTCGGTGACCGTGTCCATCCGCGTCTGCCCCTGGAAGATCACGCCGCGCTCCATCGAGATCTGCGGCGACCAGATGTTGCCGACGACCCGGCCGGGCGCGTACATCTCGACGCCGTTGCGCGCGCGGATGTTCCCCTGGAACGAGCCGCCGCGGACGATGAGCGTGCCGACGTCGAGGTCGGCGTGCACGTCGGCGCCTTCGCCGAGGATCAGCGTGTCGTGGCTGCGGATCTCGCCCACGAAGGAGCCGTCGACGCGCACGCTCCCCTCGAACGTGAGCTTCCCCTCGAAGCGCGTGCCGCGCCCGAGCAGCGCCGTGATCTCCACCGGCCCATGCATGCGGCGGACGTTAGCAGCAGCGAGCCCGCGCCGGCCAAGGTGCGCGAGGGAGCCGCGCGGCGCTGCGGGGTGCACGGACGCCGCGTCGCGACGATGCGCGCGCGCCTGCCGCGAAAGATCGCGCGCGGAGGTCGCTTCCAGCGGGGCTGCCCAAATCCGTCGCCGCAGAAATCGAAGCGTCACTCCTCGCACGACCTCCCCGCCAGCGGACGTGTCAGGGGGCTGACGGATCGGGGGTGCCTCCATGATCTTCCCCGAATGTCGCAGTCCCACCCACGGCCCGAGAATTGCTCGGTGGCCCGGCCGCTATGCCCAGCCCGACGTCGTGCCGGTGCTGGTTCAGGAGTACGACCCCCGTGATGATCCGCAAGCTGCCCCTCGGGTTCGCCGCCTTCGCGCTCGCGATGGCCGCCGCTCCCTCCGCCCTCGCGCAGAACGATCAGAGCCCGACTGCGACCGGTTCGGTCGGCGCCCCGGCGGCGACCGGCACGGTCACGGTGGTGGGGCCGACGGCAGCTGCGCCCACGGCGGCGCCGACGACGACCACGACGGAGCCGAAGAAGGACGACGCGAAGAAGGACGAATCGAAGGAGGAGAAGAAGGAGCCGAAGGTGAACCCCTTCCGCGGCTCGATGATCCTCTTCGACCAGTCGATGCTGGTGAACTCGTTCGACAGGGGCGCGCAGCTCTCATACACGCCCGAGTACGATCTGTGGCTCTCGCCGCGCCTCTATTACACCTACGAGAAGCACTGGAAGTTCGGCGCTCGCTTCGACTTCTTCTACGAGCCGTTCACCAACCACGAGGACACGACGTACGCCCACGAGTGGCGGTGGGGCGATCCGTGGCTGACGGCGTCCTACTCTGACAAGGCGAGCTTCATCAACAACAAGTCGCGCTGGTCGCTCGGCTTGCTCGGGCGCCCGCCGATGTCGCGCGAGTCGATCGTCAACGGCCAGTACTTCGCGATCGGGCCCACGGGTTCGTTCACGTACGGCTTCGACGTCAACAAGGGCTCTAATTGGTTCTCGGGCGGCTCGATCGGCCTGTCGGCCGTCTACAGCCACGCGTTCAGCCGGTCGACGACGCCCAACTCGATGCAGGGCTATCAGGTCCCCGCGGCCGACCTGAACGGCCTCCAGTACCTCGACAACCAGATCCGCAGCAACACGCTGGTCGGCGACACCTTCCTGTACGCCATCAACGCCGACCTCGAGATCCACGACGACCTCTCGTTCTCGGCGTCGATGATCTGGATCGATCAGTTCGCCTACACGCCCCCGGCCGCGGCGTTCGACAGCCAGACGGTCGCCCGTAGCCCGCTCGACTCGCACTTCCGGCAGCTCAGCTGGTTCTTGGTCGACTTCGATTACAACGTCATCCCCGAGCTGACCCTGAGCCTCGGCTACTACAACCTGAACACGGTCCTGGCGCCCGACAGCACCTATCGCAACCCGTTCGGGAGCCCCGAGTCGCGCCTCTTCTTCTCCATGACCGCGAACCTCGACGCGCTCTACTCCGACGCGACCCGCGAGGCGAAGAAGCCCAGCAACACGGCCAAGGCGAGGGTGAACCCGATCGGCATCTTCTGAGCGCCGCGGGGCTCCGACGACGACGGGGTCGGCCGAGCGCCGGCCTCGTTCGTTCTTGGTGCGCCGCTCGATGGCGCTCGTCGCCCGGGCGCTCGGGGTGCTCGACGGGCGACGCTTGTCGGCCGCGACGGGGCGCGGCAGTGGTGGGCGATGCCCCTCGATCCCATCAAGGTCGGCGCGGAGGCGCCGGATTTCGAGCTCCCGTCGAGCGAGATCGCGCCGAACGGAAAGCCGGGAGCGAAGATCCGGCTCGGCGACTACCGCGGCAAGAAGCACGTGGTGCTCGCGTTCTACCCGCTCGACTTCTCGCCGGTCTGCACGGGCGAGAACGTGTGCTTCCAGCAGGAGCAGGGGGCCTTCCAAGGCGCCGACGCGCAGGTGCTCGGCATCAGCGTCGACAGCTCGTGGACGCACGCGGCGTTCAAGAAGGAGCTGGGGCTCACCTACCCGCTGCTCTCTGATTTCAACCCGAGGGGGGAGGTGGCCAAGAAGTACGGGCTCTTCCTCGACGAGTCCGGGATCACGGCGCGCGCGACGGTCATCGTCGACAAGCGAGGGAAGGTCGCGTGGGTCAAGGTGCAGCAGATCCCCGAGCCGCGCGCCAACCGGGAGCTGTTCGCGGCGCTGCGCTCGCTCGCGTGATCGGCCGGGAGCGAACGTCGCCGTAGGCGCCGGGCGCGCGCCGTTCTAGCTTCTTCGGGTGTCGAGCGAGCAGAAGCCGAAAGTCCCCTCGGTCCGCGCGCGTGGCGGCAAGGTCGTCGCGCTCACCGGCGCGTCGTCCTTCCTCGGCCGCAACCTGATCGGCATCCTCGAGGAGGATTCGTCGGTGCGTCGCATCGTCGCGATCGACATCGTCGCGCCGCCGACCGCGGGCCCCAAGACGCGCCTGTACGAGGTCGATCTGACGCAGCCCGGCTCGGAGGTGCGCGTCGCCGAGGTGCTCGCGGCCGAGGAGGTCGACACCGTGCTGCACCTCGCCTTCCTGTCGTCCCCCTCGCACGCCGCCGCGTACGCGCACGAGCTCGAGTCGGTCGGCACGATGCGCGTGGTCACCGCGTGCCGCTCCTCGCGCGTGCAGAAGCTCGTGCAGTGGTCGTCGACGTTCCTCTACGGCGCGCGCGCGGCGAACCCGAACTTCCTCACGGAGCGCCACCCGCTGCGCGCGCGGCTCGACGAGCCGTTCTTCGCCGACAAGATCTCCGCCGAGCAGGAGGCCGGGCGCTTCGCCGCGCGCACCACCGGCGCCGTGGTCACGATCCTGCGCACCGCGCCGATCCTCGGGCCGACGGTGCACAACTTCCTCACGCGCTACCTCGCCCAGCGCGTCGTGCCCACGATGATGGGCTTCGATCCGCTCGTGCAGTTCCTCCACGAGGTCGACGCGATCGCGGCGTTCAAGCGCGCCATCGACCGCGACGTGCCCGGCACCTTCAACGTCGTCGGGCAGGGGGTCTTGCCGCTCTCGACCGTGGTCAAGCTCTCGGCGCGCCTCGCGCTGCCGATCCCGCACCCGATCGCCAAGAGCTTCGTGCGCGCGACCTGGTTCACGCAGCTCGGCGAGCTCCCCGACGCGCTCATCGACTACCTGCGCTTTCTCTGCGTCGCCGACGGCGAGCGCGCGCGCCGCGAGCTCGGCTGGTCGCCGGCGTACACGACCAGGGAGGCGCTCGACGACTTCCTCAGCGCGCAGCGGCTCCGCGACGTGCGGCTGCTCCAAGATCCGGCCCATCGAAGCGAGGCGACGCGCGGGCGGGCGCCGGCGACGTAGCCGCGCGGTCGACGCGCGCGGGCGGGGCAGCTACAGGCACTTGCCAGCAGTCCGAACGGAGCGATGAATGGCGAAGCGTAGGCGACGCACGCCGGCCGCGGCACCCGCGCCCGAGATGCAGAAGGTCCAGACCGGAGTCGAGGCACGCGACGAGCTGCTGCCGCCCCGCGAGCCGGTCGACGCGACGCACGCCGCGGCGGAGGTCTCGGCCGAGGCGGCGATCGACGAGCTCCCCGAGAGCGGTCCCGAGGCGGCGAGCGAGCAGGAGCGCCCCTCGCTCGACGCGCGCGACGACGTCGCGGAGTTCTCGGCGTGGGTCCACGGCGTCGGCGAGGACGAGCTCGAAGACCTCGCGCTCGAGGCGCCGAGCGAGGTGCCGCCGCGATCGATCGACGACCTGGCCGGCGAGCTCCGCCGCGTCGAGGCCGAGGTCGATCGGATGTTCGACGAGCGCGCCCGCCGTCGCGAGGACGACGCCCCGCGCAGCGTGGTCGATCGCATCCGCGACATGATGCCGGTGGAGCTGCCGGGGCAGGACGGCACCATCGTCGACGCCGCGCGCGACGTGCTCTCGACCGACTACTACCTGCGCCAGTGGAGCCGCATCGGGCTGCGCAATCGGAGCGAAGAGGTCGACGAGTTCGGGCTCGATCCGGTCTACGAGGCGCGCCTCTTGCCGCTGCTCGACTTCCTCTACACGAAGTGGTTCCGCGTCGAGGTGCGCGGGATCGAGAACGTCCCGAAGAGCGGCCGCTGCGTGCTGGTCGCCAACCACTCTGGGGTCCTGCCGTTCGACGGGCTCATGGTGCGCACCGCCGCGAGGCGCGAGCACTCGACCGCGCGCGACGTGCGCTGGCTCGCCGAGGACTTCATCTACCACCTGCCGTTCCTCGGCGCGTTCATCAACCGCATCGGCGCGGTGCGCGCGTGCCAAGAGAACGCCGAGCGGCTCTTGCGCCGCGAGGAGTGCATCCTCGTGTTCCCCGAGGGGGTGAAGGGCACCGGCAAGCTCTTCCGCGATCGCTACAGGCTGCAGCGCTTCGGGCGCGGCGGCTTCGTCAAGCTCGCCCTGCGCACGCACGCGCCCGTGGTGCCGGTGTCGATCGTCGGCGCCGAAGAGACCGCGCCGCTGCTCTATCGCTTCGAGTACCTCACGCGCGCGATCGGGCTCCCCTACCTCCCCGTCACGCCGCTCTTCCCGCTGCTCGGTCCGGTCGGCCTCCTGCCCGCGCCGTCGAAGTGGCTCATCGAGTTCGGCGCGCCCATCGCGCTCGAGGAGCACGGCGCCGAGGCGGCCGACGACGCGCTGCTCGTCGGCCGGCTCGCCGAGCGCGTGCGCGGCGCGATCCAGCAGACGCTCGACGCGCGCCTCTCCGAGCGCAAGAGCGTGTGGCTCGGGTGAGCGCGCCGCGCGCGCGCGTCGATGGCGTGCTCGTCGTCGACAAGCCGCGCGGGCCGACCTCGCACGACGTGGTCGTGCGCGTGCGTCGCTCGCTCGGCACGCGCGAGGTCGGGCACGCGGGGACGCTCGATCCGATGGCGACCGGCGTGCTCGTCGTCGCGGTCGGCGAGGCGACCAAGCTCGTGCCGTGGCTCACCGCCGACGACAAGGTCTACCGCGCGACGGTGCGCCTCGGCGCGACGACGCGCTCGCTCGACGCCGATGGGGAGATCGTCGAAGAGCGCGCGCCGACGCCGGCGCTGCTCGACGCGCTCGCGAGGGCCGCGCGCGGCGAGAGCGCGCCGGTGCTCGACGCGGCGATCGCCCGAGAGCTCGCGCGCACCGAGCAGCTCCCCCCCGCGCTCTCGGCGATCAAGGTCGCCGGGGTCGCGAGCCATCGCCGCGCGCGCCGCGGCGACGAGGTCGAGCTCCCCCCGAGGCCGGTCGCCGTGCGGGCGATTCGGCTGCTCGGCGCGCGCCTCGAGCCGCTCGAGCTCGACGTGGAGCTCGAGGTCGCCAAGGGGTACTACGTCCGCGCCTTCGCGCGCGACCTCGCGGCCTCGCTCGAGAGCGTCGCACATCTGGTCTCGCTGCGCCGCCTGCGAAGCGGGGCGTTCTCGCTCGACGAGGCCTCGCCGCTCGAGCCCGAGGCGCTCGCGGGCGCGTGCATCCCGCTCGCGATCGCGGCGGCGCGGGCCCTGCCTGCGGTGAGGCTCACGACCGAAGGGGTCACGCGCGCGCGGCACGGCAAGGTCCTGTTCGCGAGCGACTTCGAACGCGCGCCCGACGCGACCGCCGCGTGGCTCGACGCGTCCGGCGCCATGGTGGCGATCGGCGCGCCCGAGGGGGAAGGGTTCAGGGTCGTGCGCGGCTTCGTCGATCGAGCGGCGGACGCGTAAGAGGTGCGCGCGCTCGCTTTGTGGATGACCTTGTTGCGCCGACGTACCGAGTTCAACGTATCCGCATGAGCGACCCAGGAGCCGGGCGCGGCGACATTGGCGCTCGAGCAGCCGAGATCTCCTCCGTGAGCGCCTCCGTGTTGATGGACTCGGTGCCGGACGCGATGTTCGTCGTCGACGAGCGCGGGCTCGTGGTGCACACGAACACGCAGGTCGAGCGGCTCTTCGGGTTCACCCGCGAGGAGCTGGTCGGGGGCTCGATCGAGCGCGTGGTGCCCGAGCGCCTGCGCGGCGCGCACGCGGCGATGCGCGCGCAGTACGCCGCGGCGCCGAGGGCCCGCGCGATGGGAGGCGAGCGCCGTCCGCTGGTCGGCTGCCGCAGGGATGGCTCAGAGTTTCCGGCCGAGATCAGCCTCGCGCCGATCGCGGACGGCGCACGAACCCTGACGCTCGCCTGCGTGCGCGACGTCAGCGAGCGCCGCGATCTCGCCGAGCGCCTGCGCGCCACGAACGAGGAGCTCGAGCGTCGCGTGGCGGAGCGGACCGCCGATCTCGAGCGCGCGAACGCCGAGCTGAGGAGCTCGCAGGAGGAGCGCGAGGACATCCTGCGCGCGATCTCGCACGATCTGCGGTCGCCCCTGTCGGTCATTCACCTCAAGGCGCAGCTCCTGTCTCGTCGCGTCGAGAGCGTCGACGTCCGGGCGCAGCTCTCCGCGATCCTCACGTCGGTCGGGCGCATGGAGCGGATGATCAGCGAGCTCGTCGAGGCCGTGCGCCTCGAGTCGCGCTCGAGCGAGCCGAAGTCGGTCTCCCTGTCCGCGTTCCTGCGTGAGCTGCTCGATCGCACCAACGGGGTGCTCCCTGCCGAGGTCATCGCCGTCGAGCTGGATGGCGCGCCCAACGTGCTCGCCGACCCCGCGGCGCTCGACCGGATCTTCGTCAACTTGCTGACCAACGCGCTGACCTACGCGTCGGGCGACTCGTTGGTGCGCGTCGAGGCAGAGGTCGCGGGCAACGCGCTGGTCGTGTCGGTGATCGACCGAGGCCCCGGCATCCCGGCGCAGGATCTGCCGCACCTCTTCGAGCGCTTCTGGCGCGCGCGCCGCGCCCGCCAGGAAGACGGGCTCGGGCTCGGGCTCTTCATCGTGAGCAAGCTCGTGCAGGCCAACGGCGGCCGGATCTGGGTCGAGAGCGAGCCGGGCGAGGGGAGCAAGTTTCGCTTCTCGCTGCCGCTGGCGCCGTGAGAGATGGCCCCCAACCCCAGCCCTTCCCCCGCGATGCGGGGGAAGGGTGACGCGACCGCGCGATCTTCCCCGAATCGCCCTCCCCCGCACCGCGGGGGAGGGTCGGGGTGGGGGCAGCTCAAATCGTTCGTCACGTTCGGACGTCCCACGGTCACATGGGTGCGGACATGCCGAGCGAGAGCATCGAGCAGGGGGGGGGCGTGCAGCAGGCGGTGGACGAGCCGCCGTCGAGCGGCGCGCGGCGCGCGGCCAGGGAGGGGCCGAGCGCGCCGCCGGACGAGGCCGAGATCCAGAGCCTGCTCGCCCGCGGCGAGGCGAGGCGCGCGATCGCCGGCTGCGCGCGCGTCATGGGGCCGTCGGTCGGGCGGCTCTGCTTCGCGATGCTCGGCGATCAGGCCGAGGCCGACGAGGCGCTGCAGGAGTCGCTCCTCGCGGCGTACGACGCCGCGGCCTCCTTCCGCGGCGAGGGCTCGGTGCGCGCGTGGGTGTACGGGATCGCGCGGCGCACCTGCGCGCGGCGCCTCGAGATCCGCGCCCGCCAGGCGCGCAGG
>JAJXTK010000105.1 GCA_021783935.1 Myxococcales bacterium
AGGGGAGCAGGCGCGCGTAGGCGTCGAGCAGGGCGGCGTGCGTCGAGGCGTCGCAGAGCGTCTGGCTCTCGTGCTGCGAGGAGACGTCGCATAGGCCGCGCGCGAGCTGAGCGAGCTGCGCGGCGGTCACGAGCCTGCCGTTCACGTACGCCTTCGACCTGCCGTTCTGGCCGACGACGCGGCGGATCACCAGCTCGTCCTCGCCCCCCTTCGGCGCGAGCTCCGCCTCGAGCAGGCGGGCGCGCAGCTCGGGCGAGCGCGCGAGATCGAAGAGCGCCTCGACCTCGGCTTGCTCGCGCCCGCCGCGCACGACCTCGGGGCTCGCGCGCCCGCCGAGCACCAGCGCGAGCGCGTCGATCAAGATCGACTTGCCCGCGCCGGTCTCGCCGGAGATGACGTGCAGCCCCTCGCCGAGCTCGAGGGTGAGCTCGTCGATCAGCACGAAGTCGCGGATCGTGAGCGAGACGAGCACCGCGCCCCTCAGCCCCCCTCGGCCGACAGGCGCGCCCCCTCCTGGTTCGCGCGCGGCATCGAGGCGGCCGCCTGCTGCTGCGCGACGGCGATGAGCTTGAGGAACATGCCCCGCACGAACGGGATCTCGCTCGGGCGATCGCTCACCACCCCTGCGCGCTCGATCGCCCTGGCGACGAGCACCGTGTCGATGGCGCGATCGATGCGCCCCGCCTGGTAGAGCGACCACGCCGCGTCGGCGAGGCGCTTGCAGAAGAGCTTCTTGCGCTCCTCGCTGAAGTAGGCGTCGGCCGCCTCCTCGATCGCGGTGTTCACGATCGGGTCGACCTTCTCGGGGACGCGGTCGGCCTCGCTCAGCGGCACGACGCGGTCGTTGATGCTCTGGAGCAGCTGCGTGGCGGAGGGGTTCTCGGGGAGCCACGAGCCGAACTCCGGCTCCTCGTGCAGGCGCATCGACTGCTCGAGACGCGCCTTCACGGCGCCCTCGTCGGTCGGGATCGCCAGCGACTCCGCGTCGATCGGGTGCACGGCGCTCGGCGGCGCCGGCTCGAGCAGCTCGGCGGCGGCCGTGAGGCCCATGGGCAGCACGGCCTTGCGCGCGATCGAGAGCGCGCGCGCCTCGGCGATGCGGGCGCGCGCGTACTCGATCGGCACCGTCGCGGGCGCGCGGCCAGCGCGGCCGATCCACCCCTGCCAGATCTGCTTGAGGTTGCCCGCCGTCGGGCGCCCTCGCTCGAGGGCGATGAGCCCCGCGCGATCGTGCGTGGTGATCTCGACGACCTCGGAGGCGCCGGTGGACGAGACGCGCGTGATCCACCAGAGCTGCGCCCCCTGCCCGTCGGGGAAGATCATGCGCGCCTCGATCGTGAACGTCGGCTTCGGGATCGCCGCCGTCACGCTCTCGCGCTCCGGGATCGCCACGCCGCGCGCCTTGAGCACCCCGAGGCCGCGCTTGGCCGCCTTGCGCGCCTTGGCGGGCGCCCTGTCGTCGCGCGCGACGGCGTCGACGGCGGCGGCGTTGCGGTGCGCGACCCAAGCCAGCACGAGCGACTCCTGCTGCGCCTCGGGGAGCTTCGCGATCGCGGCGACGGCAGCGTCGGCGGCGACGTCGAGCTCGCCGTCGGCGAAGGCCGGCTCGGGCGTCGCGGGGGCGACCGGCGCGTGGTGGATCTCGCTGTGCGCGGCGGGGTTCTCCGCGCGCTTCGGGTCTTCCTTCTTCGCCATTGGAACTCGATCTCCCTGACTCGCTCGGGTGCCTGCTCGGATGGATCGCCGCTCGTCCTCAGGCGAGCGCGACGACGTCGATCTCGACCTTCGCGCCGCGCGGCAGGGCCGCGACCTGCACCGTCGCGCGCGCCGGCGGCTCGGCCGGGAAGTAGCCGCCGTAGATCTCGTTGACCTTCGCGAAATCGCCGAGGTCGACGAGGTAGATGGTGCTGCGCACGACGCGATCGAACGAGCTGCCCGCCGCGGCGAGCACGGCGCGGAGGTTCTCCATCACGCGGCGCGTCTCGGCCTCGATGCCCCCCTCGACCATCTTGCCCGTCACCGGATCGAGCGGGATCTGCCCGCTCGCGAACACCAGCCCGCCGGCCTTGATGGCCTGACTGTAGGGGCCGATCGCCGCGGGCGCGGCCGACGTGGAAATCACCTGCTTTTCGCCTGCGCTCATGGGTCCTCGCGCGCCGTGCTCGCCTCGGTGGGGATCAACGGGGGCCCGAGGGACGCCCGTCGACGAGCCGAGGTCCCTAGCACCGCGCCCCACGCGAGCGAAGGGGCGCGCGCGAGCGAGGCTCCGCGGCGAGCCGCGCCGGCGCAGGACCTCTCGCGAGCGCGCCGCCGCGGCCGCGCGCTCACTGTCCCCCGCGGGGTTGGGTCGAAGCCCTCGCCTTTCAGGCGACGACTTCCAGATCGAACGGCCCCCATCCCCAGCCCTTCCCCCGCGGTGCGTGGGAAGGGGGCCCAACGCGCGGCAAGCTCCGTCGAGACTCCCTCCCCCGCACCGCGGGGGAGGGCCGGGGTGGGGGCAGTTGAGCGAACCTCGGCGTGACGCGCGAATCTCTCGTTCCGGCACAGTCGTCGACCGAAGCCACCGCCTTTCAGGCGGTGGTGAGCGAAGCTCCCTCACTCGAGGTGGTTCGGATCGAGCAGCTTGCCGTCCGGCGTGAGCCCCGAGCGCCGCATCAGCTCGTCGTGCGACGCGGTCGGCACCGGCGGCGGGTCGGTCCAGCGCAGCACGATGACGCGCGTGGTGCGGCCGTCGCCGTAGGGGATGATGGTCACGCGCAGGTGGGCCTTCGCCGGCGTCTCGGGGAGCACGACGTCCGGGAAGGTCGTGCCGTTCGGGCCGACCACCGCCTCGGCGTGCGGCGCGAGCTCGCGCACGCGGTTCGCGAACGACTCGATCGTCGCGGGCACCTGCGCGACGACCTCGTCGCCGAAGCGCCCATCGATGCGCGCCCCCCGCGGCAGCGGCAGCTCGAAGGCGTGCTCGACCCCCGGCGGCGTCTCCCCCGGCGCGAGCCGATCGTGCGCGCTCGGCTGCGGGGCAGCGCGCGTGGTCGGCGGCGACGCGCGACGACACGCGACCGCCATGGCCGCGAGCGCCGTCGCCGCGACGAGCCGCCGGACCGCGCCGCGCGCTACTCGACGATCGAGGCCCACGACGATACTCGCGTTTGGCTCACCGGCGCGACCAGCGTGCGCGGCAGCGTCTTGGTGGTCGAGCCGCCCGCGCCGGTGCCCGCCGTCGGACCGGTCTGCACGACCAGCTGGAAGTTGCCCGGAGTGACCGCCGATACGTCCTGGTGGGAGGTGGTCATGCCGGTGTACGGATCGAACGGCATGGCCGACGTGGCCACGCACGTCGGGCGCTCGGTGATGCCCGCGCCGAAGACGACCGAGCCCGGATCGAGGGCGATGCACCGGAAGGTCGGCTGGGTCGGGTCGGGCTGGTTCGCGAACGAGGCGGGCGCGCTCGCGGTCCCGCCGTAGCGGCACGTGCTCGGGATCGAGTAGCCCGAGCCCGCGGTCGAGGCGCCGATCGCCTCGCCGGCGCCGAGCGTGAAGCCCGGCATCGGCAGCGAGTCCACCTTGGAGTCGTCGAGGTAGTTCATCGACCAGAGCGTCCCCGAGCCGTTCAAGCACGCGCCGGCGACGGCCGAGTCGGGCGAGAAGGTCGAGAAGTAGACCATCTGATTGAAGAGCGTGAGCGGGCCGGTCGGCGTCAGGCCGGTGTCGAAGCGCAGGTGCCAGTTCACGATCGGCGTGAACGTGGTGATGCCCGACGTGGCGTTGTACGAGGTCCGCTCGGTCACCGACCAGACGTGGTTCACGTTGGTCGACGCGAACGTGTTCTGATCGCCGGTCGCGTACAGGACCGTGATGTCGCCGACGCGGTCGACCGTGGTGATCGGCTGGGTCGCGATCGGCTGCCCCATCATGGCGGCCGTCGACCCGGTCTCGAGCCCGTAGGCGTCGTGGAAGATCTGGAAGGTCCAGTTCTGCGGATCCGCATTGGACACGTCGACCTTCCAGAGCGTGCCGTCGATGTCGCCGACGAACGCGCGGGTCGTGACGCTGCCGGTGCCCGCCGGGTAGAGCGCGACCGCGCCGGTGATCGGCGAGTCGATGCCCGAGAAGCTCGGGACGGGGTTCAGCGGCGCGGCGCCGGTCTGCATCAACGTCACGGGCGAGGTCGCGTCGATCGGGTGATTGGCGGTGCCGTCGCCCGCGGGGTTGTTGCGGAAGGAGCGCAGCACCTTGCCGTCCCAGAGGCGCACCACCGTGAAGCTCTCGGCCGCGCCGACGAAGCAGCGCGCGCTGGCGCGCGTGTTGGCCGGGAGCGGGTAGAGCGCAGAGGTCGCGTCCCAGCGGGGGCAGCTCTGGTTGGCCGTCCACGGCGCGTCGGCGCCGCCGGGCAGGAAGGCGACCGGCGTCTCGATCGGATCTTGGCCCAAGCTCTCGCGGTAGTAGACGGCGCCGATCGCGGGGGTGCCCGGCGTCGACCCGAACAGCGGCAGCCCCTGATCCTTGGTCAGCTGCCAGAGGAACTGGGGGTGGTTGGTGTCGGTGACGTCGAGCGCGTAGTAGCCGCCGCCCGCCGTGATGCCGCCGACGACGACCGTGCGCCAGTTCGCCTTGCCCGCGCGGACGTCGAGCCGCGATCGCCCCCAGGGCTGCGAGGTCGAGGAGCCGCTCGGGCCGAACGCGACGTCCTTCGCGACCGGCGCCGAGTCCATCAGCAAGGCGTGCCCGCCGCCGTAGATCGACGGGATCGCGGTCATCACCCGCGGCGGCACGAACCCCCAGAGCTCGTTCTGCGTCTCGGTCGTCACGTCCTCCTGGAACGCGTGCAGGATGCCGTCGTTGGTGGCGGCGAGGAGCACGGGGGGGCGCGAGAGCTGCCCGGCGCGGAAGGCGGCGTAGGAGCTGTCGCGGATGAACGCGTTCGGCAGGCCGACGTTCACGGGCGTCGCGTGGTAGATGTCGCCAAAGGCGTTGCCGACGCGCGTGTACCAAGCGGCGTTCGGCTGGCTCTGGCCGAGCGCGAAGTTCAGGTACTTCTGCTTGCAGCCGTCGGGGTTCGCCGTGGTGTCGGTCGGGTTGGCGAGGCAGGTGCTGCTGAGCGACATGACCTGATAGGTCATGTTCGGGTCGCTCACGAAGTTCGGGCCGCTGGTCGAGGTGGTGCTCGTCGGGGGCGCGTAGCTGTTCGGGATCGCGACCCCCGGGATCTTCTCGACCCCGTCGGTATCGCCGCTCGCGGGCGGGTAGTTCGGGCGCACGGTGCCCGTCGAGTCGTGCGACAGCGTGCCGCCGCTGCCGAGGATCACGCCGTTCCACGAGAGGAAGTGGCGGTTCGCCGGCGCGCTGTTGAGGTTCGCCGCGAAGTCGTCGCCCAGCGTCGGGCTGAAGGTCTGCTGCGTCGGGGCGAGCGGCGTCCCCTGGCATGTCCAGCGCACGCGCTCGAGGGTGCCCGTCCAGGCGCCGAACGGGCTGACCTTGAACGACGACTGGAACTGGTACTGCCCCCCCGTCGTGCTCGAGCTCGCGGAGACGAACACCGGCACGGTGCGCGAGGTGCTCGTGCTCGCCGTCGCCGCCGACATCGCGCTCACCAGCGCCGCGCGCAGCGTGTCGGCCGACGAGGCGATGTACGCCTGCCCGGTGCCGCCGTTGTAGGCGATGTTGTCGAGCGTGCAGCAGGGGGTGTTCTGCGGGTACTTCGCCAGGTACGCCGAGCCGGCCGCGCAGTCGACGAGCGGCTGCAGCGGCGGGCCGAACTGCGTGTCGTCTTCGGTGCAGTAGATCGGGTTCGGCGGGGTCGACTCGTCCGACAGCGAGAAGCCGACCACGAAGGTCTTGACCGGCGGCGTGCCCGCGGGGGGGTTCGCGAGCTGAAAGGCGATGTCCTCGGCCCGCATCGACGGACAGCACCCTGGGCTCGTGCTCGTGCACGTCGGCGGCGAGCCCGGGTAGGGGGTCAGCGGGAAGGTGTTCTGCGTGTTCGGATCGGTCGTGTCCTGGCACCCGGGGCGCAGGTCCTCGTTCGGGAAGCCGTCGGTGATGAGGATGATGAAGCTGCCGCGGCAGGCGTTCTGCGGATCGACCTGCGCCGGACCGTGCGGATCGCCGCGGTAGTAGTAGTAGGCGTCGGCCATCATCGGGCCGATCGGCGTCGCGCCGTAGGGGCGCATGGCGAACATCGCGTAGCGGATCTGGTTGTTCACCGTCGTGAGCGTGGTCGCGTCGTCGGCGCTCGCGAGCGGCACGAGCGGCCCCTCCCACGGCGGCGCCCCCGGGTTGCGGGCGCCGACCTCGAACGCGTGCGCCGTGGCGGGGTCGGCCGTCGCCGAGCAGCCGGACGGCCAGCCGAAGGTCGCGCTCGCCGTGCTGTTGTACCAGCCGGGGAAGTAGCTCCACTGCCCCGTGACGCCGTCGAGCGCGCTCTGCACGCTGCCCGGGTAGCCGGTGTTCGGCGCCGGCAGGTTGTCGAACGTCATGAGCCCGAAGCGCGCCTGGTACTGGAACGTCGAGAGCACGCCGAGCGAGTCTTGGATGTTCGACGGGGTGGCCGCCGAGGGGCAGTTCGTCATCTGGAGCGGCGACAGCGCCGGCGTCGCGCCGGTGTACGTGCGCCAGCCGAACGACGTCGGCCCGAACGACTGCGTGTAGGGCGCCGTCGACAAGGCCGGGTAGGTGAACGGCCACGGCCCCTTGGGGACCGCCGGCCCCGGCGTGCACCCGTTCGCCATCGGCCGGAAGTGGGGCAGGTAGTAGCCGTAGTCGTAGGGGGGCGCCGAGGCTCCCGAGGAGACCAGCGAGTACTCGTTCGCGAAGTCGACCGTGTTGCGCGGGACCTGGATCGCCGAGTAGTTCACGAAGTCGCCGCCGAGCACCTCGAGCGCGTCGATCCAGCGGCTCTTCTGCATCGGATCGATGGAGGCCGTGACCGTGTCGATGGCCGGCAGCTGCCCGTTCGGCAGGCGCTCCATCGACCCCGAGGTGTCGAGCAGGATCAGCACGTTCGGCAGCGGCGGCGCGACGTCCATCTGCGCCTCGGCGGCGCTCGAAGCCCCGAGCGACGCGAGGACAATCGCCGAGCCGACGAGGCCACCGCGCGCCCGAAACGGCCGGCGGCGCGCGCGCGTCCCGTGGGTTGCGTTCGTGTGCCGTTGGTCGCGGATGGCCATGAATTCACCTCGCTCCGTGGGCGCGCGGCCCCGGGCGTCTCGAGCGTGCAGAGGCGTCAATTGAGCAGCGGACCGACGATCACGTGACCGCGCGCGCTCGCGAACGAAGCGGTCGGACGCTCGGCGTCCTGGATGATGCCGTCGAGGTTCCCGTCGAGGAACACCGTGCCCAGCGAGGTCACGGTCAGGTCGATGAACTTCACGGTGTTGGCGTTCTGATCGGTGCCCCACCCCGCGACGGGGCGCTGCAGCTCGGCGGGCTCGGTCAGCTCCACGACGAACCCGCCGTCGATCATGTCGAGGCCGAAGCTCCCCTCGGCGTGCCCCATGACCTCGTTCGGGCGCACGAAGAGGTGGTCGCTCGTCGGCAGGGCCATGCGCTCCACGTCGATCGCGTAGATGTGGTAGCAGGGGAGCCCGAGCACCCCGAGGTTCGTCGTGCACACCTCGCCGCGATAGAGCTGCTGCACGTACCAAGTCGATCGGGTCGGATCCATCGACATCTGCGCGGCGAAGCCGCCGAACTCCGCCGCCTCGGACGCCTGCGCGCGCTGCCGGCGGTAGCCCGCCGTCTCGACCTCGTAGCGCGCGGTGCTCAGCGCGAAGGTGCCGATGGCCGAGAGGATCATCAGCACCATCAGCACGATGAACATCGTCGCGCCGCGCTCCTCGCCGCGGCCACGACGCGCCCCGACGCCGCGCCGTCGGCTCACCATCGGATCCCCCCCTGGTTGATGATCGCCACCTCGCCCACGGCGGTGCGCACGCGCGTGTACGAGTTGGCGCCGACCATGTAGCGCGCGAGGCCGGGGCCGCCGTCGTCGAGGCCGACGTTGCGATCCGCCTCGCGCGAGCGCGTCGAGAGGCGGTAGCGCACCGAGCGCACGCGCTGCGGCGTGGCCAGGGTGTTCACGCGGACGTTGTCGACGTAGCCCATGGCCGCCGTGCTCGTCTCGTTGAAGGGGAACGAGGTCAGCAGCGGCTGCACCCACGCGCCGCCGACGCCGACCAGCGAGGTGTCGACCGTGAAGGCGAACTTCAGGTCGACCGCGTACTCGGCGACGATCTCCTGCGAGTTGTTGATGAGGGTGCCCGTGCCGTCGAGCTCGCTGCGCACGAGGTCGTACTTCACGGCGTCGGCCGGGAAGTCGGTCGGGTAGGCCCACGCGTAGGCCGGGTTCGTCGCGAGCGAGGTGAGCTCGTACTTGATGATCTGCACCGGGTTGAGCGTCGACTGGTTGCCGTTGCCGTCGTAGCCGCAGCGCTTGTTCGGCGCGGCCGCGGAGCTGACCGGGGTCGGCACGTTCGAGAGCGCGATGAGCGGCTGCCCGTTCGCCCCGATGCTCACCCCCGAGACCAACGCGAGCAGCTGCGAGGAGCCCTTGATGTTGCTGCGCCGCCCCAGCCGCCCGGCGGGGTTGTCGTTGAAGACCGCCTTGAGCGCGTTGATCGGCAGCCCGGCCTCGCCGCCGGTGCTGAGCAGCCGCCGCACCGACGCCGGCGTCGCGAGCCCGGCCGAGTCGTACTGGAGGAAGACGTTGACCTGGCCGCCGACCTGCTGGATGTCCGCGATGGGGTACTGGTCGGAGCTCGCGAAGTTCCCCATCAGGACGATCGCGTCGGGAAGGAGGCCGTTCGCGGCGCTGTTGGGCGTGTTGGCCGCCGAGCCGCCGAGCAGGTAGGTGATCCCCTGCACGTAGGTCATGCTCGGCGGCGGCGGCGGGCAGAGGTCGGGATCGGCGAGCGCATTCGGGCTCGTCATGAACGACGCGCGCTCGAGATCGGCGCGCAGCCGCTCGATGCCGCTGCGGAGGTTCTGCTGCGCGGCGCCGAGGCGCGACTCGCTCGTCAACAGGCGCGTCGCGCCTCGCGACAGGAGAAACGCCGCCATCACCACGAACAGCCCGGCGACCGTCGCCACGAGCAGCTCGAGGAGCGTGAAGCCACGCTCGCCGCGACGCGCCCGCCGGCGCAGCATCGGGACGGCGCCCCTCACGGCGGCCCCTGCCTCGCGATCGTCGTCGCGGCGTACACGAAGTGGAAGTTCGCCTGATCCTGCCCGATCGCGTTCACGTTCGCCTGCACGGCGGCCGGATCGCAGAAGCTGTTGTTGAAGCCGACCTCGGTGGCGTACGTGGTCGGGTTGCCGAGGCTCCGCTTACGCCAGAGGACGCGCACCTCGGCGCGGATCAGCTGGTCCGTGTAGATGTAGCGCAGCCGCAGGTGCGTGCAGTAGACGGCGCCGCTCACCAGCGCGGCCTTGCTCTGCGTGGAGATGTCGACGCCGTTGCGGTCGAAGGCCGGGCTCTCGACGAGCGTCGGCGGCAAGATGTCGTTGCTGGTCGGCAGATACCAGTTCGGGAAGCTGCTCGCCGCAGCGTTCACGAGCTGGAGCCAGACGGTGGTGTTGATGTTGCTGGTCGAGCTGATCGACGAGGGGTGATTCCAGGTCGTCGCGTCGCGCGTGAGCCGGTCGAGCCAAGTGCGGGCGAGCTGCGTCGCAATGGTGAACTGCTGGGCGTCGTTGTCGGTGACGACGGCCGCCTTTTGCATCGAGACCACGCCGAGGATCCCGATGGTCAGGATCGTCAGCGCCATCATCACCTCGATGAGGGTGAAGCCGCGGCGGCGCGCGCGTCGGTGGGCGGAGCTCGGGGCCATGGTCATTGCACGTCGACCCGCGGCGCGCCGGTGGGCCCGAGCCGCACCAGGCGCGTGGCGCCGCGCTGGACGAGGGCGAGGTCGTAGCGACGGAGCTGGAACTCCGCGTACATCCAGCCCGTGGGGTGCACCCAGACGCCGTTCTGGCGATACCAAGGGGTGCCGCCCGGGGTCGTGCAGTAGCAGTCGACGCTGGGGTCGGTCTGCACGCCCGCGATGCCCTTGTTGGCGTAGTCGCCCGCGGAGAGATCGACGGCCGCGAGCAGCTTGCTGTCGGCGTTGCTCCAGAGCGGGCTCATGCAGCTGGTGACCGGCGCGCCCCAGATGAGGTTGGTCGGATCGACGGCGGCGCGCAGCTCGAGGCGGAGGGTGGCCGTCGCGCCCGAGCCGCTGTGCGTGACGCAGACCGAGTGCGCGGCGCCCGACGCGGCCGAACGAGAGCGCGCGACGCGGAAGAGGCCGCTGATGTCCTCGGCCGCGCGCGTGACGTGGCGATCGGCGACCTGCCCCGCGATCGCCGGCGCCGCGAGCGCCGCGAAGACGCCGATGATCACGACGACCGCCATCAGCTCGATGAGCGTCACGCCGCGATCGCCGCCGCGCCGCAGCGCCCGAGCGCGGGGCGCGGGGCGACCGAGGTCGCAACGAGGTTCGGCGGGCAGACGCATCGCGATCGTGCTTGCTAGCAAGCCATGTACCGCCGAACGGGGCGAGAATTCCGCGGAGATGCCCGCGGCCGAGGAGCGTCCCTCCGGGTTCGAGCGGATAGCGATTGCGGCGCTACGCACTTATTTCAAAGCCGCCCGCGGGTACCGAGAGGTGCGAGGACCTCGCTTCGCTTGCTCCGCCGCGCGGCCGGCCGAGCGCGGGCGCACGAAGCATTTCCGATCCGGGGAGCGGCGCGATAGGAGCGTGGGCGCTCCGTCCTCTCGCCTAGAGACCGAACCATGCAACACCACCGCCTCGCGCTCACGACCTTCGCGCTCCTCGTCCCGCTCGCCGTCGCCTGCAAGGGCGCGCCAGGGAGCGACGGCAAGGGGACGCCGCCGCCCCCCGCCGTGACCGCGTCCGCGAGCGGCTCGGCCGCGACCAAGGGCGCCTGCGACGCGGCCGCCTCGGGCATCGACGATCCGAAGCTCGCCGCCCTGCTGCCGGCGCAGGCGGCCGGCTTCTGCGCGCAGAAGGCCGGCGTCGAGTCGTACGGCGAGGGGACGCGCAAGAAGGTCGAGGACATCACCGACGTCATCGACGGCGGCGGCGACATCTACGTCCACTCGTACTTCGCCAAGCGCTGGGATCGGCTCAAGTACCACGACCAGCAGAGGCCCAAGGCGGAGGTCGAGGTCACCCTCTCCGGCTACGATCGCCCCGAGAACGCCTACGGCTTCTTCGCCGAGCGCGCGGTCTCCGACGCCGACCCCGACCCCGAGGTGATGAAGAAGCAGCAGCGCCGCCCGCTCCAGTCGATCGCGGTCGGCGGGGTCGGCGCGCTCGGCAAGGGGCACGCGCTGCTCTGGCGCGACAAGTACCTCGTCGAGCTCGACTACATCGACGACGACGCTGCGCCCGACGAGCTCGTGGCCGCCGCCGACCAGGCGCTCCCCAAGATCGTGCAGGCGATCGACGCCAAGATCGGCGGCTCGACGCAGCTGCCGCTCGACGTGACGATCCTGCCGAGCGAGGTCGAGGGGCGCGTCCCGTTCGGCGTCGAGTACGTGCCGCCGAGGTACGCGCGCCCGCAGGGCAAGTCGCAAGGGCTGTCGCTCGCCATCCCGGGCGGCTGGGCCAGCGCGTTCGTCGCGAGCGGCGGCAAGCGCTGGCGCGTCATCGCCGTCACGCGCGACGACAAGGAGGCGGCCAAGGACGCGCTCGGCGCCTTCCGCAAGTTCGAGGGCGCGGTGCCGCTCAAGGACGTCGGCGACGAGGCGGTCTACTTCACCTTCCCGGCCAATGGCACCGGCCCGGGCGCGCAGAAGGCCGAGGGGGTCGCGGGCCGCGACGGCGGCGTGGTCATCGCGGTGCTCGACGAGGAGCTCGCCCTCGGCGATCCGGCCGTCAAGGGGGCGAACCCGCGCCTGTCGAAGGACGAGAAGATCGCGCGCCTCAAGGTGCTGCTCGCGACCAAGAAGCCCGGCATCCAGCCCGCCGCGCCCTCGAGCGCCGCGCCTGCCGCGACGCCGGGCGCCTCGGCGAGCGCGCAGAACGGAAAGTAGACGCGCGCGCCCCTCGCCAGCGGCGCTTCATGTGCCAGGATCCCCGAGACCCCGATGAAGTGCCCCTTCTGCGCGTCGCTCGAGAACAAGGTGATCGACTCCCGCCTTTCGGCCGGGGGCGAGGTCACGCGCCGGCGCCGCGAGTGCGAGGGGTGCCACCGCCGCTACACGACCTACGAGCGCGTCGAGGAGGCGCTGCCGATGGTCGTCAAGAAGGACGATCGCCGCGAGCCCTACGACCGCGGCAAGGTCATGCAGGGGATCCGCCGCGCGTGCGAGAAGCGGCCGGTGTCGGCCGATCAGCTCGACGCGCTCGTAGACGAGATCGAGCGCGAGCTGCAGGCGATGGACGTGCGCGAGGTGCCGTCGAGCGCGATCGGCGAGCGGGTGATGCTCAGGCTCCAGAAGCTCGATCAGGTCGCCTACGTGCGCTTCGCGTCGGTCTACCGCTCGTTCGGCGACATCAGCGAGTTCGTCGACGAGCTGCAGCAGCTCATGCACAAGGGGCTCACGGCGCCGGCGAGCCCCCCCTCGGGGCGCATCGAGCTCGACCCTGGGCGCGGGGGCACGCGCGGCGCATGAGCGCCCCTGCCAC
>JAJXTK010000773.1 GCA_021783935.1 Myxococcales bacterium
GTTCGCGGGAGGAAGTGCTGGGCGAGCGCGGGGATGTCCTCGCGCCGCTCGCGCAGCGGCGGGACCACTACGCGGATGACCGAGATGCGGTAGTAGAGATCCTCACGAAACTCGCGGCGCCGCACGGCCTCGGCGAGGCGACGGTTGGTCGCGGCGATGACGCGCACGTCGATCGGGATCGTCTTGCTGCCGCCGACCCTGCGGATCTCGCGCTTCTCGAGCACGCGCAGGAGCTTGGCCTGCTGCTCGAGGGGCAGCTCGCCGAGCTCGTCGAGGAAGATCGTGCCGCCGTTCGCGCGCTCGAAGGCCCCCGCGCGCGACGCCACGGCGCCCGTGAAGGCCCCGCGCTCGTGGCCGAAGAGCTCGCTCTCGATGAGGTTCTCGGGGAGCGACGCGCAGTCGACGGCGACGAACGGCTGCTCGGCGCGCGGCGACTCTTGATGCAACGCGTACGCGAGCACCTCCTTGCCGCAGCCGCTCTCGGCCTCGAAGAGGACCGTCACGCTCGACTTCGCGGCCTTCTCGAGCAGCGCGAAGACGTGACGCATCGACACCGACGCGCCGAGCGCGCCGCCGAACGCCGTCCTCGGCGAGACCTCGAGATCGAGCTGCCCCTCGGCGAGGCGCACGGCCATCGACGTCTGGCCGAAGGAGAGCGTCACGTCCTGCACCAAGGTCGCCTCGGCGATGCGACAGCCGCCGAGCCAGGTGCCGTTGCGCGAGCCGAGGTCGCGCACGAGCAGCCCGTCGGCCGTGGCGGCGAACTCCAGGTGCCGCCGTGAGATCGCGGGATCGGTGAGCCGCACGTCGACGTCGGCCCCCTTGCCGACGGTGAGCGACGGCGTCTCCATCTTGATCGACGTGCCCCGGTCGGGGCCCGAGATGACCTCGAAGGCCGCGCCGCGCAGGCGCACGCGGCCGCTGGTCGGGATGGCACGCGTGGCCGTGACTTCGTTGTCGGATTCGCGCGTAGGGGGCATGTCGAAGACGTTCGCGAGCGCGCAGAGCGGCGCGCAGGGGACGTAGGGTGAATCGTAACAGACGGGCCGCGCCGCGTGCGGCCTCGTTTCGCCGCAGCGCGAAACGGCCTTCGCTCCGGGAGCGAGCCCTCGCGCGAATCGCGCGCACCGACTACCCTGCGTCCTCCGTGAACCAGCTCCTCGAGGGGCGATACGCCATCGAGCGCCGCATTGGCGAGGGCGGCATGGCCGAGGTGTTCCTCGCGCGTGATCACGCGCACGCCGACGCGCCGGTCGTCGTGAAGCGCTGCCGTGCGCACCTCGCCTACGAGCCGGAGACGGCCAAGCTCTTCCTGCGCGAGGCGCGGCTCGCCTCGCTCATCGTCCACCCGAACGTGGTCCGCGTGGACGCGACCGGCGAGCAGGACGGGCAGCCGTACCTGGTCATGGAGTACCTGCAGGGGCTCACGGTGCGCGACGTGTTCGTTCGCGCGATCCCCGACGGCGGCGTGCCGCAGGACGTCGCGGCCGCGATCGTGCTCGGCGTCGCGCGCGGGCTCGGCGCCGCGCACTCGGCCGTCGACGAGCAGGGGCGCCCGATGGGCCTCGTGCACCGCGACGTCTCGCCGCACAACCTCTTCGTGACCGACAGCGGCCAGGTCAAGGTGCTCGATTTCGGCATCGCGAAGGGCGCCTTCGACGCGACCACGACGCGCGCCGGCCACGTGAAGGGCAAGGCCAGCTATCTGGCGCCGGAGCAGCTCGATCTGAGCCCCGAGGCACGGCCGATCGACGCACGCGTCGACCTCTTCGCGCTCGGCATCGTGGCGTGGGAGCTCTTCACCGCGAAGCGCCTCTTCAAGCGCGGCACGGAGGCCGACACGATCGCGGCGATCCGCACCGCGCGCGTCGGCGACCCGCTCTCGCTGCGCCCCGATCTCGACGCCGGCTACGCGGCGACGATCATGCGCATGCTCTCGCGAGACCCCGACGATCGCCCCGCGCACGCGCAGGAGGTCGTCGACGGCCTCGAGACCACGCTCGCGCGGCGCGCGCCCGATCTCGACGAGAAGGCCCTCGCCGCGTACGTGGCCAAGCTGCGTGATCGCGCGCCGACCGAGGGGCGCGCCCCGCAGAAGCCCCAGCCGGCGCCGATCGCGATCCCGACGGCGCCGCCCCGTCCGACGCCGATCGACGAGTCGACGGCGCCGGTCGCCCCGCCGCACCTCGCGTGGAAGGGGCTCGAGGGGGCACCGCAGCCGGTCGACGGGAGCGTCGTCGGCACGTGGGCCGTCGCCGGCGCCGGCAGCGAAGGACCCGACGTGTCGGGTGGCTTCGAGCCCATCGGCGACGACGACATCGTCGGCCTGCCGCTGCCGTTCGGCATCACGCCCGAGGTGCCCACGGTGCACATCGTCGGCGTGCCGGCGCCAGCTCCGCCTCCGCCGCAGCCGGTAGCTCAGGCGCCCACCGCGGTCGCTTCGGCGCCCACGCCGCTCCTCGCGCCCTCGACACCGTCGACGCCGTCGACACCCACGCCGAGGCGCGAGCTCGGATCGCTCGAGCGCATGCTGCACGCGCGCCCCCCCGCGTGGCTGATCGCCGCCGTGCTCGCCGCCGCGCTCGTCGCGGGGGTCGTGCTCTCGTTCACCATCGCGACGCTGCTCGGGTGACGAGCCCCACCGCAAGGCTTCCGTCCCCCGGGGCGCCGGTCTACCCGTCTCGCAGTGTCGAGCTCCCCACCGCGACGCAGCGCATCGCCCCCCCCGCCGCCGCCTCCCGCGCGATCGGTGACGCCTTACCCGCCCGTCACGCAGGCGCAGCCGCCGGCGCCCCC
>JAJXTK010000106.1 GCA_021783935.1 Myxococcales bacterium
GGTGTGCGAGCCGTCGGGGCGATCGATCGCGCCGTGGCCGCGCTCCTCGGGGACGCGCATGAAGCCGCCGAGGTGCACCTCGTAGATCGCCCACGCCTTGTTCAGCGGATCGCCGGCGGCGCGCTCGTCGAGCCAGCGCTCGTCGCGCCACTCGTACGGCCTGAGCCCGCGCACGACGCCCGCCGTGGCCGGGCGCAGCTCGGTCTCGAAGGCGAACGGGTCGCTCTTGAGGAAGCGCTTGCCGCGCTCGCTCACGATCTCGAACTTGTAGAGCCCGCCGATCGGCGCGTCGGGCACGAAGAGCTCCCAGACGCCGTTGCCGGTGAGCCTGCGCATCGGGTGCAGGCGCCCGTCCCAGCGGTTGAACGCGCCGACGACGCTCACGCGCTTGGCCGCTGGCGCCCACACCGCGAAGGCCACGCCGTCGACGCCGTCGATCGTGCGCGGGTGCGCGCCGAGCTTCTCGTAGAGCCGCAGGTGGTGCCCTTCGGCGAACAGGTGCCTGTCGAGCTCGCCGAGCGTCGGCCCGAATGCGTACGCGTCGCGTTGCTGGAATCGAGCCCCGCCCGCGTACTCGACGTCGACGAGGTACGGGAAGACGGCCGGCTCTTGGCCTGCGTCGAGCTCGAAGATCGCCTCGAAGAGCCCGCCGCGCACCTGGATCGCCTCGCGCGGCGGCAGCTCGTGCACGTGGGGGTGCGCCTCGAGCACCCCTTCGGGCGCGTCGGGGATGACGCGGACGCGCTGCGCCTCGGGGCGCAAGACGCGCACGGCCACGACCTTGCGGCCGTCGCGTTCGAGCAGGTGCGCGCCGAGGATCGCGTGCGGATCGGCGTGCTCGACGGCGAGGAGGCGATCGATCTCGGAGTCGGCGGAGCGGTCCATGGATCCCGCGTGCATAGTGCCGTCGCGCGCGGACGGCACGCGGCAGCCGGCAGCCGCACGCGACGGGCGCGCAAGGGGCACGGGCCGTCGAGATCCAGCGGGCTCGGGCGCGTCGAAGAAGCATGAACGGCCGTCTGGCCTCCATCGCCGAGGCTCGCGCCGCCCGAGTGAGCGTGATACCCAAAGGCCGGATGCGCGCCCCCGACCCGCTCATCGGACGAGACCTGTTGAACGGTCAGTTCCAGATCATCCGCAAGATCGGCACGGGTGGGATGGGCGCCGTCTACGAGGCGTCGCAGCCTTCGGTCAACTCCAAGGTCGCGGTGAAGATCCTCCACGCGAAGCTCGCGAACCGGAAGGATCTCGTCTCGCGCTTCCACCGCGAGGCGGCCGCGATGAGCCACCTCTCGCACCCGAACACGGTGAAGGTGCTCCTGTACGGCGAGGACGACAAAGACGGCCTCTTGTACATCGTGATGGAGTACCTCGAGGGGAAGAACCTCAATCAGACGGTGCGCGCCGAGGGGCCGCTGCCGCCGGAGCGCGCGCTGCCGATCCTGATCCAGGCGTGCCTCGCGCTGCAGGAGGCGCACGAGAAGGGGATCGTCCACCGCGATCTCAAGCCCGAGAACATCTTCTTGTGCACCCAGGGCGGGATGAAGGACTTCGTCAAGGTGCTCGACTTCGGGCTGGCGAAGGTCACCGAGCGCGAGATGCGTCCGGGCTCGATCATCCTCACGCAGGAGGGGATGGTCTTCGGCACGCCGGAATTCATGTCGCCCGAGCAGGCCCAGGGCAAGACGCTCGACGCGCGCAGCGACATCTACTCGCTCGCCGTGATCCTCTACGAGGTGCTCACGGGCAAGCTCCCCTTCGACGCGAAGAGCCCGATGGAGTTCATCCAGCTGCACGTGCAGAAGGACCCCATCCCGCTCTCCGAGCGCGTCGCCGGCAAGACGTTCCCGCCCGAGCTCGACGCCGCGATGGCCAAGGCGCTGCGCAAAGAGAAGGAGGACCGCCAAGCGAGCGCGGCCGAGTTCGCGGCCGATCTCCAGCGCGCGCTCGACGTGGTCCAGGGCAAGCGCCCCAGCATGACCACGCCCGCGCCCACCCCTCCCGCGCAGCCGCTTCTCGGGCCGAACGGCTCCATCACGCTCGACGCGACCCCCACGCCGACGGGGCGCAAGATGAGCATGATCGTGCTGGCGTTCGTGCTCGGCGCCGGGCTCGCGGCCGCGATCGCGCTCCTCGCGCTCAAGGGCTGAGCGCGCTCAACGCACCGAGAGCGCCGCGCCGAGCGCGCCGACCAGCTGCGGCTCGGGGAGCACGCGCACCTCGCGCCGCAGCGCGGACGAGAGCGCTCGGACCATCGCCGCGTTGAGGGCGACGCCGCCGCTCATCACGACGGAGGCGTCCGGCGGCAGCGCGCCGGCGAGCGAGGCGACGCGCTTGGCGAGCGACTCGTGCAGCCCGCGCAGGATGCCGTCGAGCTCTTGCCCCTCGGCGACCAGCGAGATGACCTCGCTCTCCGCGAACACGGTGCAGGTGCTCGACACCGCGATCCCGTGGTCCGCGCGCGAGACGTGCAGCCAGACCTCGTCGAAGGGCACCTGGAGGCGGCCGAGGATCACCTCGAGGAAGCGCCCGGTGCCCGCCGCGCACTTGTCGTTCATCGCGAAGTCGCCGACGGCGCCGTCGTCGCCGACGCGGATGATCTTCGTGTCCTGCCCCCCCATGTCGACGAGCACCGCCGCGCGCCCGACGCGGCAGAACGCGCCGCGCGCGTGGCAGGTGATCTCGGTCAGCACCCGCGTCGCGCCGAAGACGCGCTGGCGGCCGTAGCCCGTCGCGCCGACCGGCAGCGCGCGCCCGAGCGTGGCCGACAGCTCGCCGATCAAGCGGGTGGTCTGCTGCTCGATGCGCGGGTGGGTCGGCTCGACGCGGTGATCGAGGATCGCGCCGTCGCCGTCGATCACGACGACCTTGCAGGTCGTGCTGCCGACGTCGACGCCGATCGCGACGGGCTCGTTGGCCATCAGGGCGCTCCGACCCCCGTGGGCTCGCGTCGACTCCGGTTCACGCGAAGCTCTCCATGAAGGCCGTCAGCCGGCCGTGCCCTTGCTCGACCGCGTACGCGCGCGGATCGCCGTGATCGGCCTCGAGGACCATGACCTTGATGCCGAGGTCCTTCGCGAGCCGCTGCTTCAGATCGAGCTGCCCGATCGAGTACGGCTTGCAGGATCGATCGGAGTGGAGCACCGCGCCGTCGCACGTGTACTCCTCGGCGAGGCGCGCGAGCGTCGCGTAGCGCTTGCCGAGATCCTGGTTGAGGATGATGTCGGTGTAGGCGATCACGGCGGAGCCGAGCGGGTCGGCCGGATCGATGCGGCTGCCCGCCTCGGCCCACGCGTTGGTGTAGCTGGTGCAGACGAAATTGAAGCCGCGCTCGGCGAGCAGCGTCGCGGTGCCGCGCACGTCGAACCAGATCGGCAGGTTGTCCCACAGGAGGCGGTGGCGCTCGTCGCGAATGCCGCCGATCCCCTTGTCGACGCGGTGCCGCAGCTCGTCGCGCAGCTGCCGGTAGTAGGCGTTGCACTCGGGCTTGCCGCGCAGCGCGACGATCGGCGCGATGTGGAAGAAGCCGTCGATGCCCGTCCACGGCGCGGGCCTGTTGCGGCTCTCGGCGAGGCACTCGCCCCAGAGCAGCGTCCCCTCGCGCGCGAGCCTGGTGACCTCGACGATCTCGTCCATCGTGGCGCGGCGCCCGGCGACCTTGCCGGCGACGTCGAGCAGCTCCTCGAGCTGATCGCGCACGTACTCGCGGTGATGGGGCTTCGCCTCGCCGTAGACGAACGGCGGGTCGACGAGCACGAGCGGCACGTGGAAGTGCGCGGCGAGGGCGCGATACCAGTAGAGCGTCGTCTGGCAGATGTTCGTGCAGCAGCAGAGCAAGTCGGGCCTGGGCAGCCGGCCGACGGGCGTCTCCTGCAAGACCACGCTGCCGAGGTCGGCGCGCGGGTAGCTGCACAGATCGCGCGAGTAGCCCTGCTGCTCGATCGCCTCCGAGAGGTGGGGCACCACGCGCTGCACCGCGCAGAGCGCGGCGTGGTTCTCGGGGTAGACGGCGTGGAAGCCGAGCGGCCGGAGCACCTCGACCGGGAAGCCGCTGGTGACCCACGCGACCGGCACCGCGCCGTCGGCGTAGCGCCCCTCGAGGTAGTGACGCGTCATCAGCTCCTTGAGCTTGCGCGCCGACTCGAGGGGGGGGCCGAAGGGGCCCTTGGGCTGGTGGCCCCGCTTGCGGAAGCTCTTCACCCGCGCGCGAGCGCTCTCGACCTCCGTGAGCAGCGGCCCGACGAGCCGCTTGACCACCTCGTACTCGAGGCGTCTTCGCCCGAGCTTGCCGACGACGCCGATCATGCCGCCCTCCGCGCGCCGACCATCTCGACGAAGGCCTCGAGGCGCGTGGTCGTCTGCCCCGACAGCTCCGTCTCGAGCTCGGTCTCGAGGTACAAGAGCGGCGCGCCGCGCTCGGCGAACGCGCGCTTGATCGCCGGGACATCGAACGCCTCGGGCTCGCAGAATTTCGGCTCGTGGACGATCACGCCGCGCGCGCCGCTCTCGTCGTAGAGCGAGAGCAGGCGCCGCGTGCGCGCCTCCTGGTCGAGCGACCGCGTGGGGCACTCGGGAGCCTCGTAGTAGAGGGTCGCGAGCGCCTCGAAGGGGTCGCCGTCGAGGTCCGGGGCGCACCTCGGGACGACTACCCGACGACCGACGGCTGCCCAGTCGTCGCGGACCACGTAGGCGCCGGCGTCGTCGAGCGCGTCGAGGAGCGCCATCGGCTCGGGCACGTACCCGGTCACCATCAGCGGCACCCCCGCTCGCGGCGGCGCGTCGAGCGCGAGCTTGCCCTCGAGCTCGCGCAGCTCGTCGAGGTGTTCCTCGGGCCACAGCCACTCGCCGCGTCGCAGCGCCTCGTAGAGCTCGCGATCGGAGAGCGGCAGACGCTCGCGCCGCGCGAGGACGCGCGCCTTGGTCTCGTCGATCGCGCGGTGCAGGCGGATCGCCCTTCGAAGGGCCTCGACGTCGAGGGGACGCCCGGTGAGCGTGCCGAGCCACGCGGCGAGCGCTCGCAGCTCGGCGATCAGGAACTTCCGCGCGCTCGCGCGCGTCGGCCCCTTGGGGTGCTGGAAGACGAACGACGGCTTCGACCAGCCGCCGAAGTCGGTGACGAGCGTCGCGAGCCCCTGCACGGAGTCGCACGTGTGCGGGAAGAGCGCCGCGTCGACGACGTCGGCGTGCCCACCCGCCATGAACGCGAGCGCGTTGCGGACCACCGCGCACACGTACGTCTGCAATCGCCCCGCCTCGGGTCCGCGCGGCGATCCGGGCGGACCCCAGAGCTCGACGGCGAGGACGTCCATCGCGGTGAGGATCTCCTTCGGATAGTGGACCGGGAGGACCGCGACCGACTTGCGACCGAGCGCTTCACGCTGGCGGGCGACGTAGGCCTTGCGCATGCGCGAGAGCGTCGGCCCCGAAGCCACGCCCGGCAAGCGCGAGCTGCTCGAGAAGACCCGGGGCGGGTTCACGATTTTCGCGTCGCGCGAAGGTGACGGACGAGCAGGCGGGCTGCGTGGCCATCGCACCGACGCCCCCCTGATGTCGCGGTCCGAGACGCGCGAGGAGCGCTCGCCGCCCCGGTCGTCGCGCGCTACCACTTCGCCCGTGGCATCGACCCGCCCACCGTCGAAGCGCCGCTCCTCGAGCCCGGCGTCGCCCCTCGCCACCGAGCGGGACGAGCCCTCGACGACCAAGACCGGGCAGATGCCGCGCCGCTCGAGCGTTCCCGACGACGTGAAGGAGCAGCCCAGCGGTCGCGAACCCGAGCCGCGTCGAAGGACGGGCTCGGGCCGGCGGCGGACGATCGTCCGCTGGCTCAAGCGCGTCGCGCTCGCGGGCACGGTCCTCGGGTGCATCGGCGTCGTCGCGCTGGCGCTCTGGGTGCGGCGCATCGAGGAGCAGCTGCCGAGCCTGGCCGATCTGCGAAGTCGCAAGCCGCCGCAGGTCACGCGCATCCTCGCCGCCGACGGGAGCCTGCTCGCCGAGCTCTACACCGAGCGCCGCACCGTGGTGCGCGTGCAGGACCTCGCGCCGCACGTGAAGCTCGCCGTCCTCGCCGCCGAGGACGCGGGCTTCTACGAGCACAAGGGGCTCGACTACCTCGGCATCCTCCGCGCGCTCTACGTGAACCTGCGCCACCGCGGGCAGAGCCGGCAGGGGGCCTCGACCATCACCCAACAGGTCGTGAAGAACCTGCTGCTCGATCCGGGCAAGCGCTACGAGCGGAAGATCCGCGAGGCGCTGCTCGCGAGGCGCCTCGAGCAGGAGCTCGGCAAGGACGAGATCCTCGAGCTCTACCTGAACCACATCTACTTCGGCGCGGGGCGCTACGGCATCGAGGAGGCCGCGCGGGGCTACTTCGGCAAGCACGCCAACGAGGTCACCATCGCCGAGGCGGCGCTGCTCGCGGGGCTTCCGCAGTCGCCGAACAAGCTCAACCCGCGCGTCGACATGGAGGCGGCCACGCGCCGGCGGGCCTTCGTGCTCGGCCAGATGCGCGACAAGGGGTTCATCACGCCGGCCGCCTACGACGCGGCGATCGTCGAGCCGATCAAGCTCGCGCCGATCGTCGAGGCCGCCGACACGCTCGCCCCCGAGGTCGTCGAGCTCGTGCGCAAGGCGATCGTCGACGCGGTCGGCGAGGAGGCGGCGCGGCGCGGAGGCTTCACGGTCGAGACCACGATCGAGCCGAAATTGCAGCTCGCCGCGCGCAACGCGCTGCGAGAGGCGACGAGCGCGTACGACAAGCGCTGGAAGCTCGTCGGGCCCTTCCCGGCCTACCCGCCCGACGGCCGCGATCCGAAGACCAGGCGCAGGCTCGCGCCGCCGGAGAAGCCCTTCGCGGGCGCGCCGCGCTACGGTCACGGCAACGTGTACGTGGGGGTCGTGGTGGGGCACGACGACGCGGCGCGCACGCTCGACGTCGACGTGGGCGAGGTGCACGGCGTGGTGCGCCTCGCGCCCCAGGATCGCTACGATCCGAGCGACCTGCCGCCGAGCAGGTGGGCGCCGATCGGCACGCGGCTGCGCGTGTCGCTGGCGGCGCCGCCGCCGGGGGCGGCATCGGCATCGGCTCCGGCTCCGGCTCCGGCTCCGGCTCCGGCTCCGGCTCCGGCTCCGGCATCGGCTCCGGCATCGGCTCCGGCATCGGCTCCGGCATCGGCTCCGGCTGCGCCGGCCCCGAGGGTGCCGCTGCGGCTCGAGCTCGGTCCGGAGGGGGCGATCGTGTCGATCGACGTGCGCACGCGGCACGTGCTGGCGCTCGCGGGGAACGTCGAGGGGGCGGTCGGCGGGCTCGATCGCGCGATGTACGCGCACCGGCAGCCGGGCTCGACGTTCAAGCCGTTCGTCTACGGCGCGGCGCTCGCGGCGCACAAGGTCACCCCCGCGACGCTGATGGACGCCTCGGCGGGGGACTTCGGGACGTACAACCCGAAGAACTTCGAGGCTTGGACGAGCGCCGAGCCGGTGCGGCTGCGCGAGGCGCTCGCGGCGTCGATCAACCTCGTGGCGGTGCGCGTCGCGCGCGACGTCGGCCCCGAGGCCGTCATCGACTACGCGCGCAAGGCCGGCATCGTCGAGGCGAAGCTGCGCCCCGATCTCGCGATCGCGCTCGGGAGCTACGAGGTCACGCCGATCGAGCTGGCGACCGGCTACACGACCTTCGCGGGCGGCGGGCTCTACGCGCCGGCGACGATCATCACCCGCATCCGCGGCGCCGACGGCGCCGAGCTCGGGCTCCCGAAGCAGCGCCAGAGCGACCGCGCGATGAGCGAGGCCGAGGCGTACGTGGTCACGAGCCTCCTGACCTCGGTCGTCGATCACGGCACCGCGACGGGCGCGAAGGTCCTGCAGCGCCCCGTCGCCGGCAAGACGGGGACCAGCAACGCCGCGAAGGACACCTGGTTCGCGGGCTACACCCCCGACGTCGTGACCGTCGCGTGGGTCGGCTACGACGACGGCAGGCCGCTCGGCCCCGGCGAATTCGGCGGCCGCACGGCGCTGCCCGCGTGGGTCTCGTTCATGAAGGAGGCGACCAAGGGCAAGCCCAAGACCGAGTTCCCGCGCCCCGGCGGCGTCGTCAGCGTGCAGATCGATCCGAAGACCGGCAAGCTCGCCTTCCCCGGCCAGGCCGACGCGATCGAGGAGGTGTTCCTCGCGGGCACCGAGCCGACCGAGGTCGCGCCCCCCGACGACGACGCGAGCGACGCGGGCGCCGCGGCGGGCGGGGGCGACGCGGGGGGCGGCGACGGCGCGCTGAAGGTCGCGCTGCCGAAGGAGACGATCGACGATCCCTTCAAGGAGCAGGTGCAGTGAGCGCGCCCCCGACGCGCCGCGCGTTCCTGGGCGGCGCGATCGCGACGGCCCTCTCGCTCGCCGCGACGCGCCGTGCGAGCCCGGCGCCCACGCGGGCCGAGCCTCCCGTGCGCATGCGCTGGCCGTGGCCCGTGCAGCTGCCCGACCCGCACGCGATCGACGACCTGGTCGCCGCCCTGCTGGGCGTGACGCTCTTCCCGCCGCTCTACGTGCGCGCCATCGACGGGGTCCTCGAGCCGCGCGCCGCGACGGCGCCGCCGAGGGAGAGCGCGTTCGGTCTGCGCGTCGATCTCGCGCCGAGCCTGCGCCCCGCCGACGTGCTCGCCACCATCGGCCGAGCGCGCACGCGCGGCGGACGGCTCGCGCTCAAGGAGGTGCCCCTCCCGCGCGTCGACGGCGCGCACACGGTCGTCTTCGAGGGGCTGTCCGACGGCGACGCCCTGATGCGCAAGCTCGCCTCGCCGCTCGCCGGGACGACGCGCGTGGAGCCGCGGCGGCTGTTGCCGACCGGCCCGTACGACGTCTCGCTCGACGAGCGCTCGCCCGACACGCTGCGCGTCCAGCGCCTGCGCGGGGCCCCCTCGCCGAGCGTCGGCGCGCGCCGAGTGACCTCCTTCGAGCTCACCTCGTCGGCCGACCTCGAGCCGCTCCTGCGCGCGTTCGAGCGCGGAGAGACGGACGTGTCGTGGATCGGCGACGGGCTGTTCCAGCCTCGCGCCGGCGCGCGTCCGATGGATCTCGGCCCGCTCGGCTACCTGTCGCTGCGGGCGGGGAGCGCGCTGCCCGACCTGCAGCGCCCCGGCGCGGTGCTCGCGCTCGTCGAGTCGCTCCCGCCGGATCGGCTCGATCACCTCGGCCTCTTCCGGCGCGGCCACTGCGCGCCGGCGCTGCCCGACGAGCTGCCCGCGATCGAGCCGAAGATCGCTCCGCGAACGCCGATCCTGGTGCGCAGCTCGCTGCCGCTGGCGATCGCCGCGGCCGAGGCCATCGCCGCCGATCTCGGCGGCGTCGCCGCGCCGGTCGAGGACGCCGTCTTCGCGCGCGCGATCGAGGCGCGCAGCTTCGCGCTCGCGCTCGACGTGATGCGCGCGTGGGACGACACGGCCGAGGGAGCCGCGCTCTCGCTGGCGACCATCGCGCTGGCGAGCGCGGCGCCGCCCGCCGGCTCGACGCCGACCTCGTACGCGGCAACCTCGACCGCCGCGCTCGGCTGGGAGATCGCTCTGGTGGGCGCGCAGGCCGCCGAGGTGTGGATCCCGCGCGCGCAGCTCGGCGGGTTCGATCTCGACGGGGCGGGGAGGATTTAGCCGGCTCCCCTCTGGCGATCGCCGCGGCTCGATGCTTGGCTCCGCCCCATGAAGCTCGGGGAGCTCCTCGACAAGGTGCGCGAGAGCTACGTCTCTCGCCTCGCCGCGGCCATCGCCGCCTCGCCCGGCGCCGCGCCCGAGCCGGCGATGCTGCGCGCGGACGGCACGGTGGCGCGCGAAGGGAAGCTCGACCTCGGCCTGCGCGCCGACCTCGCGCGCGCGGTCGGGGAGTCTCACGAGACGGTGCGGGTCGCGTCGATTGCGCTCGCCCGCTTCGAGCCGCTGCGCTTCGAGTGGAACGGCGTGCCGATCGAGCTCGCCCCGTTCTTCTGGGACGCGCTCTGGATGACGCTCGTCGGCGTGCCGACCGTCGTCTCGTTCGACCCGCTTCGCGAGTGGTACGAGCGTTGGTTCGAGGACGAGGAGCACCCGACCGACGAGGGGGCGCTCGCGCACGTGGTCCACTCCCTGTCGGATCCGAGGCCGACGCGCGAGGGGTGCGAATTCGAGCTCGATCTGGGCTCGGCGCCGGTGGAGGCGTTCGAGGAGCTGCTCGACGCCGCGCCGGCGCTCGGGCCGCTGCGGGTCGTCTTCGAGGCCCGGCGCGCCCGCTCGTGACGCGCGTGCGCGCGCCGCTCACGTCGCGAGCGAGGGGCGCGACGTGCGCGTGATGCGATCCGCGATGGCGGGCGGTGCGAGCGACGCCTCGGGTGGCCGTGAGGTGCGGCGTGAGCTCGCCGCGTCGAGCTTGTCGCGCTCGTAGGCCCGCATCGACGCGATGGCGATGCCGGCGATCAGCGGGCCGACCACGAGCCCGGGCGGGCCGAGCGTCTCGACGCCGCCGAACAGCGCGATGAACGTGACGAGCGTCGGCAGATGCCCCCCCCTGCCGACCAGCGCGGGGCGCACGAGGTAGTCGGAGACGCCGACGACTACCAACAGCCCCCACGCGAGCTCGGCGCCCGCCGCGATCGGGTGCCCCGTCGCGATCAGGTAGATGCCGGCGGGGATCCACACCAAGAGCGTGCCGATCGTCGGCACCAGCGAGGCGACCGCCGTGAGCGCGCCGAGGAAGATCGGGTGCGGCACGCCGGTGAGCGCGTAGCCGGCCGTCGCGAGCGCGCCCTGCACGAAGCCGGTGACCACCGTGCCGAGGAGGATCTCCCGGCCGACCTCGCGGAACTCGCGCAAGAGCGCGCGCGTGTGCCGTGGGTGGAGCGGCAGCAGGCGCTCGACGCGGATGGTGAGCGCGACCCAGTGCCGCAGCACGTTGTGCGCGGCGAACGTGAGGAAGAAGAGGGTGAGCAGCGCCTGGATCGTCGCCCCCGCGAGCGCGGCGGTCGCGTCCACGGCGCGGCTGGCGAGCTGCCCGGCCCCCTCGCGCAGGCGCGGCCCGAGATCGGCGACGTGCAACCCGAGCGGCGCGAGGTGGCGCTCGAGGGGGGCGATCCAGCCGGGCGGCGCGGACGGCGCCGAGGCCGGCTCGGCCAAGGTCGTCGCGAGCTCGGTGGCGTTCTGGACGATGGCGACGGCGAAGGCGACCACGCCGACGCCGATCGCGAACGCCCCGCCGAGGGCGCACGCCAGCGCGGCCAGCCCCGGGCGGTGCGTGCGCCGCGCGAGCCAGCGATACGCCGGCGCGAGGACGAACCCGGTGAGCGTGCCGAGCAGCAGCCCGAAGGCGACCGGAAGGGCGATCCAGATCAGCGCGACGACCCCCGCGGCGGTGAGTAATGCGAGCGCGCGGCGCTGCGGCGGCGTCGGGGTCGGCTGCGGGTCGTCGAGCGGCGGCGGGGTCAGGCGCCCTTCGAGCTCCTCGAGCGGCGGCGAGCGCGCCATCGCTCGATCGTCGGAGCATGGGGCGGGCCGCGACGGGCGAGCTCCGAGCGGGCCCGAACGCCGAGGGTGCGCGCGCGGCGCACGCGGGGGGAGCCGGCCGCGTGCGTGGTCGGCACAGCGACGCGCTCCGTCGAGCTCGGGCCGCTACGGGCAGCCGCCTGCGGCGCCGTCGCTCCGACAGACCGTGACGAGCTGCGCGTCGGGCGTCGTGCGCAGGCTCCCGCGCATGCGAATCAACGCCACCGCCCCCGCCGTCACGCAGCTTTGGCCGATGAGCGCGGCGTCGGTCGAGTAGCACCAGCCCCCCGAGCCGTCGGTGAGATCGAAGGCAGGATCGTGCTGGCAGGCGGCCTGCTCCGCCCCCGGGACGGCCGGATTTCCGGTGAGCTGGAGCGTCTCGCACACGAGGTGCTTCACGCCATCGGAGCCCGTCGCGTAGACGTTGCCATTCTCGGTCACCAGGGTCACCGCCTCGATTGCGAGCGCGCCGGTGCCGTCGACGACCGTGATCTGCAGCTGCAGCTGCGCCGCCGCCGCGGCCGGATCGACGGGCGGTGACGCGCTCGGCTTGCCGCTCGAATCGACCGCGAAGCGACAGGGGGCAGCCCCCGGCGTGCAGTAGCCGGGGTGGCTGCCGCCGAGCTGCTCGCAGGTCTGGGCGCCGCCCGGATGCGGCCCGTCGAAGACCTGCAAGATCGCGCACGCGACGGCGCCGGTCGCCCGATCGACGTCGAGCGGCGCGCGGAGGCAGGTCGCGTTCAGCGCGCCCCGCAGCGCCTCGAGGATCCCACGCATCGCCGCGTCGCTCGCGTCGCAAATGGACGCGACGCGCGTCGGCACCTGCGCCTTCTGCAGCTCGTGGAGGACGCGCAGCTCGCGGAGCGTCGGGTAGGCCTTGAAGTAAGGCTGCGTCCCGCGTCCGCCGACGTCCGGACCGCAGACCGGGTTGGTCGCGCCGGAGCCGCTCGCCGAGCAGTCGGCGCTCGCCGCGCTCGGATCGTTCGCGACGCCCGGATCGCGCTGCTGGATGCACGCGTACTGGAGGTCGTCGCCGCTCGCGACGTCGCGATCGCCGCCGTTGATCGGATCTATGCTCCGATCGCCCGCGAACTTCGCCACCCCCGGGCGCGGCGGGATCTGC
>JAJXTK010000107.1 GCA_021783935.1 Myxococcales bacterium
GGGCGCGACGGCGGGCTCCTTCCATTGGCTCGCGTTCTTGGTGAAGATCTGCACCGCGTCGCACCCGTCTTCGTCAGCAGGACCGAAGGCCATCTGGACGCCGCCCGCGATCGACTGGTGCGCGCCGAGGAGCATCGGTGTCCTGTGTCGCGTCGAGGCCCAAGACGCAACCGCGGAGCGCGGCGGGCCGACCCATCCGGGTGGTCCCCGTCCGCATCGATCGGTCCTGCGCCCCGCTCCTCCCGTCGAACGCTCGAGGCTCGGCCCCGCCAACGGCGCGTCCGCCCGCGAGCGCGCCCTTCGCCGCGGTGCTTCGAGGGGTGCCGCCGCGGAAAGCGCACGCGACGGGCGCAGTGCACCTCGAAGGCGCGGATCGCGGACGCGCGATCGTGAGGGCGCGAGGCGAGGACGGTGCCGTAGCCGGTGCCGGTGCCGTAGCCGGTGCCGGTGCCGTAGCCGGTGCCGGTGCCGGTGCCGGTGCCGTAGCCGGAGCCGGTGCCGGTGCCGGTGCCGGTGCCGTAGCCGGAGCCGGAGCCGGTGCCGGTGCCGGTGCCGCAGCCGATGCCGGGGCCGAAGCCGATGCCGTGGCCGATGCCGAAGCCGATGCCGCAGCCGAAGCCGAAGCCGACGCCGACGCCGACGCCGCTCCCGCTGCTCCCGCCATCCTCCCCATCACCATCGCAAGCGCGCCGCTATGCCCCGCACGCGCGCCGACCTCCTCGACCGCCCCCCACGCCCACGCCGAAGAGGTGCAGGCGCTCGCAGTCGCGCTCGTCGAGCGCGCCGCCGTCTGGGGCGACGGAGAGCGCGGCGTCGCGCGCCTCCGCCTCGGCTCGCGAGCGAAGGGGGAGCTCGCGCACGCGACCGTGCTCCTCGAGCACGACGGCGAGCGCCTTCGCCTCCGCGTCGACGGCGGCAGCTGCGAGCTGGCCGATCATCTGCGCGAACGCCTGCGCGCGCGCGGGCTGCCGGTCGCCGACGACTGACTCGGTCGCCGCCGCGGGGCGCGCGCACCGAACGACTACTGCGGCTGGATCGTCGGGCAGCCGAGCAGGATGTCGACCTTCGCCGTGCCGTCGTGCAGGACCGAGTCGCACGGCGGCCCGTAGAGCGTGATCGTGGTGCCGCCGTCGGTGTAGTCCCAGCCGTTGGCGTGGCTGGTGTCCTTGTTCAACGTCGTCATCGTGCCCCCCTCGGTGAGGTCCACGTTGACGTTGTTCGGATCGACCCCCGCGTCGCCGGTGGGCGCCGGCACCTTGAAGGTGCACGAGAGCGACTTGCCCGTGATGTCGTTGAGCGCGGCGAGCAGATCGGCCTGCACGTTGCCGGTGCCGATCTGGTAGTGGCACGCCGACGCCGCGTTGGTGGTGTTGGCGATGCACGTGGGCGTGCGCTTGCCGCCGCCAGCCGAGGCGACCTGCGAGAGGTTCGCGATCGTCGAGCCGGGCACGCCGATGACGTACGTGAGCACCTTCGGCGTGGCGTTGAAGCCCGCGCTCGCGGCCGCGATGACGTCGGTGATGTCGTTGCCGGTGTCGCAGTTGACCGGATCGCCGTCGGTGATGAGGATCGCGATGCGCTGCCCGTCGGCCTTGATGCCCTTGAGGTAGCCGATGCCGCCGCGGAGCGCGGGGCCCATCTCGGTGAGCGTGTACGGCGTCGCCGCCGTGATGCCCGCGCAGCTCTGCTTGCCGAGCCAGCAGTCGATCGGCTTCTGCGTGGTCGAGAGCGGCCCGACCGCGACGTCGGGCTTCGCGTAGTCGGCGTCGTTGCAGGAGTCGTCGAGCGTGCCGAAGAACTTGATGCCGACGTTGAGGTCCTGCGGGACCGACGAGATCAGGTCGTGCACCGCGCTGGTCGCCGCCGACCACTTGTCGGCGCCGGGACAGCTGCCGTACGAGCCATCGGCGCAGTTCTCCATCGACAGCGACTGGTCGAAGATCAGCAGCATGCTCGGCGGCACGCGCACGCCGGCGAAGCTCGTCGCGGCGCACGCGCCGTCGGGCGACAGGAGCGTGTCCTGGGCGACGTTCGAGTCGCCGAGCACGAACCCGGTGTCGTCGCCGCCGCCGGTGCTCCCGTCTTGATCGACGCTCGAGCCCGAGTCGTAGCCGAGGCCGCCCCCCTCCTTGCTCGCCCCTGCGGCGCTGCAGCCGCCGAGCGCGAAGAGCGTGGCGATGGCGAAGAACGAAGCGGAGCAGGTGCGCGCAGGCGGCATGCTGCGACGCTAGCGCGATCTCATGGATTGGTAAGTCCTTGATGTCGCGTTGCCGAAAGGTTTGGCGGCGTTTGGCGAACTCGTCCGTCCAGGGCAAACCAACACGGGGGGGGCCGCGGCGGCGCGTGGCCCTTTAGCAGGCCGCTGAGAAACGGCCTGCGGAAACTGTGACAGACAGCAGGCCGTGTCGATCGCGCGGCGAGTCCGGGGTTCGCGCGGGAGAGGCTCGGGCAGTCTCGGAGAACCTCGACGGCCAGCTACACGATCCGGAAGCTGCGCAGCCACCTGAGCAGATCGGAGCGCGCGTCGAAGCGGAGCCTGCCCTCCCCCACGACCTCACCGTCGACCGCGAGCAACTGCGCCGGCAGCGTGGTCATGGTGTGGAGCGGCCTGAGGAGCTCCACGCTCTTCTTGCCGAAGAAGCGCAGCGTGCGGCCGTCGTCGGCGGGGAACTCGAAGTCGTAGACGAGCTCCCTGCCGAGCAGCGGATCGATCTTGAGCGTGCCGTGCAGCGGGCGGTGATCGGCGAGCCCCTCGACGACGACCTCGCCGGTGAGCGCCGCCTTGCGGTCGCGCAGGAAGCGGAGCCAGTCGTGCGCCACCGCGCGCACCGTGAAGGCGATCGCGAGCTCGCGATCGGAGGCGCCGATCCGGTGGTAGCTGCCCGACATCGTCTCGCGAAACTCGAACCCCATCGACATCTGGTCCTCCGCCCGCTCACGTCGGCTTCGCGCCCGGCTGGGCCGCCGCGAGCCGGTCGCTCGAGGGAGGATAGAACGCCCCCGGGTCGATGCCGATCGACGAGATCTTGAGCTTCGCGAAGACGTCGTCGGCGCGGCGCGCGTACTCCTTGGCCTCGGCCTGCAGGGCGGCGTCGCTCTGCCAGTTCTCGGCCTTCGAGAGGAAATCAGCGTACGCGCGGTAGGTGCGCGCGAGCTCCACCTCGTTGCCGATCTCGGTGAAGAGCGCCATCGCGCGGAGGAAGTAGCCGCGCGCCTTCTGGATGTGGTCCTTGCCCCAGCCGCCGGCCGCGGTGACCTCGCCGAGCGTGCGCAGCGCGACGCCGATCTGCACCTTCGAGCGCACCAGCTCGAAGAGCTGAAGCGCGCGCGTCGTCGACTCGCGCGCCTTGGCGAGATCGCCGCGAATCAGCCACGCCTTGCCGAGGCCGCGCACGGCCTCCGCGAGCAGCATGCGATCGCCGATCTCCTCGGCGAGCCGCTCGGCCTCCTCGAGCGTCTCGACCGCGCGCGCGTCGCCGAGGCGGTATTGGCTCTCGCCGATGTTCGTGAGGAGCATCGTGAGCTTGTGCCGATCGCCGATCTCGCGCGCGAGCTGCAGCGCCTCCTGGAAGAGCACGAGCGCGCGCGGCTCGTCGCGCTGGTCCTGCGCGATGGTGCCGAGGTTGTTGAGCGTCGTGATGACGCCGACGAGGTCGCCGATCTCGCGCCGAATGCGGAGCGACTGCTCGAAGGCCTCGAGCGCCTCCTTGAAGTGGCCGCTGTCTTGGAGCACGAGGCCGAGGTTGTTGAGCGAGAGCGCGATGGAGCGTCGGTCGCCGAGGCGCTTGCGAGCTTGCAGGCTCTGGCGCATGTGCTCGAGCGCCTTGGCGTACTCGCCGCGCATCCAGTGGAGCTTGCCGATGTCGTCGAGCGAGCTCGCGATGCCGCGCTCGTCGTCGGCCTGCTTGAACAGCTCGAGCGCGGTCGACAGGTGCTGCTGCGCCTCGTCGAGGCGCCCCGTCTCGCGGAACAGCCGGCCGATGCGGTTGTGGGCCGCGCCCCCCTTGGCCGCGAGATCGAGCATGTACGCGAGGTCACGCATCGCGAAGAACTGCACGAGCGCCTCGTCGAACTGCCCGAGCAGACAGAGCACGTCGCCGTAGTGATGCAGCGCCTCGAGCCGCGCGCGCGCGTCGTCCTCGCCGAGCAGCTCGAGCCCCTTCGCGTAGCACTCGGCGGCCTGCTTGTTCGCGTAGCGGGCGCGGGCGACGTCGCCGGCCTCGAGCCACGTGAGCGCCGCGCGGGTGCGGCTGCCCGCCTTCTCGCGGTGGAGCGCGAGCGCCGAGACGTGCTCCTCGTGCGCGCGCACGCCGCTGCGGAACTCGAGCCAGTCGGCGATCGCCTGGTGGTAGCGCTGCTGCGACGCCGCCGGGATCAGCCGCTCGAGCGCCTCGCGCTCGAGGTTGTGCTTGAAGACGTACTCCTGCTCGCCGGGGAACGTCGAGTCGGGGATCGACAAGAGGTAGTCGCGCGCGACGAGCTCCTCGACGCACTGCTCGACCTCGCCGGCGTCGGCGTCGGCGCTGGCGTTCCAGAGGTCCGGGGCCTTCCTGCGGATGCGGCCCAGCGCGATGAGGCCGCCGAGCCACAGGACGCTGCCCATCGTGGCGGCGCGCTCGAGCACGTCCCGCTCGAAGGGGGAGAGCGCCGACAGGCGCGCGCTCACCGCGTCCTGCACGGTCATCGGCAGGCTCACCGTCGAGAGCCTGGCGAGATCGACCTTCCAGCGCTCCTCGCTGATGAAGGGGTCGTCGGTCGGGATCTCCTCCGCGGTCAGCACGCCGCGATCGTGGAGAATGCGCACGGTGCGCTCGAGGAGCGAGGGGTTGCCCCCGGCGAGCTCGACGGCCGAAGTGACCAGCTCCTCGGGGATCTCGCCGCCCCCCGCGGCGACGGGCGAGAGCAGGTGCTCCATCATCCGCTGCGCGTCGAGCTCCGGGAGCGGCCCGACCTCGACGACGGTGTGCGCCGAGCCGCCGATCGAGGCGAACGGCGAGCGGCGCGCCAGCAGCTCCGGGCGCGCGATCGCGACGAAGAGGATCGGGGCCTCGAGGTGGCCGAGCAGGTACTCGAGGGTCTCGAGCGAGTCGTCGTGCGCGTTGTGCAGATCCTCGGCGACGATGACGAGGATGCCGCGCGTCGCGTGGTTCTCGGCGTCGGCCTCGAGCACGGCGCGCAAGACGGCGCGGCGCAGCGCCTTGAGCTGCACGGCGTCGTCCTCGACGGCGGCGACGAGCGGCGAGCCCTCGAAGGGCAGATCCACGAGCCCCCCGAGGAAGTGCAGCACGTCGCCGACCTTGCGATCGTCGAGCAAGAGCGCGACCTGCTCGCGGAGCCGCTCGCGCGCCGCGTCGAGGGGCATGCCGAGGGGGATGTCGAAGCGCGCGCGGATGAGGCGCGCGAGCACGTCGAAGGAGCCGCCGCCGGGGCGCGCGACGGTGCGCAGGACCCGCGGCTGCGCGCGCCCGCTCCGCTCGCGCGCGCGCTGCACAAACTCGCTCGCGAGGCGCGACTTGCCGACGCCGGCCGCGCCGACGAGCGTCACGATGCGGCCGTGCCCGCTCGTCGCGACCGCGTCGTAGGCGTCCTCGATCTGCCGCAGCTCCGCCGCGCGCCCGAAGAGGGGCCCGCGCGGCGCCCCGCCCGTCTTCTCTGCTGAAGCCTGTCGCTCCTCGGACATCCGCGATCCTCCCGTGCGGACCCATCGACGCGCCCGCGTCACCGAGGCCGCTCGGGCGTCTGCGCCGACCGGCCCGCGGTCCCGTTCATGTCTATCGGAGTGGCGGCCGGGTCGCACCCCGATCCGCCCGCGAGGCCGCCCGCGCGCTCAGCGCTCGCGCCTCGCGGCGCGCGCCGGACGCTCGCTCGACGTGAATTTCGCGGTCCGACCGGAGGGGCGCTTCGAGGCTGCGGGCGCGGGCGCGGGCGCGTCGTAGGCGGCGAGCGCCTCCCGCAGCTCCGCGACGACCTGCTCGCGCAGGCGCTCCGGCTCGACGACGCGCGCGGTCTCGCCGAACGAGAGCACCCACGACTTCAGCTCCGGCGTGAGCGCGACGTGCATGATCAGGCGCACCCCCCCGCCGTCGAGCGGCGCGCAGAGCCCCTGTTGGCCGCCTTCGCCGGGGAAGCTGCGCGAGCGCACGAGATCGGCGACGCGCCGGTGGAAGTCGACGACGACGCGCTCGGCCGCGCCGCCGGTGTGGACGCCGAATTGCCCGGCGAAGTGCGCGTCGATGCGGAAGTCGGCCGGCAGCTCGAAGCGCTCGAGCGAGGCCTCGGCGTCGAGCATCCGATCGACGCGCAGGGTGCGGATGGCGTCACGCTCGCGCACCCACGCGACGCAGTAGATGGCGTCCTTGTAGAGCACGACGGCGTAGGGATCGATGGTGAGCCGCTCGCCCGCCCCGCCCCCTTCGTGCTTCTTGTAGACGATCGTGCAGCGGCGCAGCTGCGCGCAGGCGTCGAGCACGGTGTCGACGACCTCTGCCGCGTCGGCGTCGAGCCGCCGCATCGGCGCCGCGGGCAGGTAGAGGAAGCGCTCCTCGAGGCGCGTGTCGGGGTCGACCAGCGCCCCGCGCCGCGGCGGGCGCTGCACGTGCGCGAGGAGCTTGTCGACCGCCTGGCCGAGCGTCTCCTGGAACGCGGTCCCCTCGAGCATCTTGAAGACGCGGCGGGCCATGAGCAGCCCGTAGATCTGCGTGCGGTGCAGGTTCACGCGGCGGGGCAGATCGCGCGTCGGGATCCGGACGACGATGCCGCCGAGCCCCTCGCCGTCGGGGGCGCGCTCGACGTCGACCTCGCGCTCGAGCTCGTGCAGATAGCGGCGGATCGATCGGTCGGTGACCTCGAGCCGCGTGACGAGCTCGCCGAGCGACAGCCCCTTCGGGTGGTTCTCGAGCAGCTCGCGCAGGTCCTTGAGCCTGCGGTGTTGCGTGTACGACCCCTTCGGCCGACCGACCCTCGCCATGCAGTCGAGTTCGGCGATCCGCGCCAGGGGGGCAACGGCGCGGGGGCGCTCCGGCCGCGAAAGGGGGGTGCATTCGGCAGGCGCTGTGCTACGGTGCGCGCCCTCTCGTCGCCAGACAGCCACGCGGACGGCCACGCCGCCGCTTGGGCGCGAATTCGCGGCCGCCGACGGCGGACGCGGAAGGAAGCTTGGAGAAGGACATGCCGAGTGAGGCCGTGCAGTGCAAGCCGCTGGAAGTCGTCGTCGGTGACCGCGGGGTCGAGCGCGCGCTCAAGACCCTCAAGCGCAAGCTCGCCGCGGAGGGGGTCCTCCGCGAGCTGAAGGTCCGCCGCCATTACCTGAAGCCGAGCATCAAGCGTCGGAAGAAGCAGGCCGAGGCCGCCCGCCGCCGCCGCAAGCGGACGCGCATGGAGGCCGCTCCGGCGAAGTAGCGCGATCGCGGCCGAGCGCCGCGATCCGACGCGCCCCGGCGACGGGCGAGGGCGCGCACCCGACGAGGGGCGCGCCCATTCGCGTTTTTGGCGCGAGGCGCCGCGGGCATCCGAGCGCGCCCGCCGCTCAGTCGTGCGCGTCGGGGCCCGCGTCGGGGCAGACGAGCACGGCCGATCTCCCGCAGTCCGGGACGTCGAACGTGCTCGGCCCGGTCTCGCAGGCGACCCCGTGATTCGAGTAGCTGGTGATGGCGATCAGCTGCCCGGTCGCGTGGTCGTACCAGCGCGTCTCCGCGGTATCGACGGAGCCGATCTCCAGGAAATCGAAGCCGAAGCAGGAGCCTTCGTACGACCTCGTGAGGAGGTTGCTGCACGACGGCGTCACGGCGCTCCACTCGCGCACGCACGAGTGCCCGGAGCAGTAGGCGTCGAGGCCGACGTCGCAGCCGACAGGGCCGGCAGCGGGGACGTTGCTCGTGCAGGCCGAGATCCAAAGCGCGATCGGGAGGACGAGGAGGCTGGGCGAACGCATGGGCGCGCAGCCTCATCAACAGGCGTGCCGAGCCGCGAACACGCGACGATATCGCGCGACGCGCGGTGGGGCGCCGGAGTCGCGGGCTCGGAGACCGTCGTGGGAGGGTCGGCTTGCTCCCCTCACCGCGGCGCGACGCGGATCCCGGCCGGCTCGCTGCACGCGGCCGACGGCTGATAGAGCACGCCGGCCATCAGCCCGAGCGCGTCGTTCGCGGTCGACGTCGGGTGGATGTCGTACTGCCCCATGAGCTGCACCCCCCAGTTGCAGAAGGGCTTGATCGTCGCGCCCACCCACAGCGGCACGTAGAAGCTGCCGTCGACGCCGTGGGGCGGCGTCATGAAGGCGTTGCCGACGTTGCCGACGACCGAGGTCGAGTCGAGCCACCACTGCAGCCCGAGGCCGCCCCCCGCCTCCAGGGCGACGAGCTGCAGCGGCAGGCGCGCGCCGATGCGCAGCTGATTGGCGAAGACGGTTCGAGAGCCCGAGAACGCCGCGGTCGCCGGCGCGGCGCCCCCGAGCTGCGGCTGCGTGACCTGGCCGGTGATCGTCGAGCGCATGAACGACATGTCGACGGCCAGTGCCCAGTGGCGCCGCTCGATCGAGGACGAGAAGGCGGCCCCGGGCGCGTGCCCGGTCGGATCGAGCGTCGCCTTCGCGTGGAAGATGCTGTCGGTCGACGTCCCCGCCGGCACCGCGCCGTACCAGACGCCGAGCAGCTCACCGAGGCCGTCGGGCGCGCCGACCGGCCCGAGCAGGCTCGGGTCGGCGATCGCGAGCCGCCCCTCGGCGTGCTGGGTGTGATCGGCGTACGCGTCCATGTCGAACTCCGCCGGCGTGCAACCGGGGGCGCCGATCACGACGTGGTGCCGCCCCGGCTCGAGGAGGTAGCCGACGTCGGAGGGGATCCAGACCTCGCCCGAGTCGACGTTCCCGTCGCTGTCGACGTCGGAGTAGAACGACCAGCGGCCGTTGAGGCGCTTGGCGTCGAGCGCGCGGCCGTCGACGGTGAGCGAGAGCCCGGTGTCGGGGCTCGCCCAGGTCTCGGCGCACCGGACCGACACCCTCAAGTTCCCCTTGCGGTAGATGCGCTCGGGGAGCTTCGCCGTCTCGGGCTCCACGCGCTCCACCACCGCCGGGGTCGCCGCGGCCGGAGCAGAGTCGTCCTCTTGCGCGAGGGCCGTGCCTGGCGCCGACAAGAGCAACACGAGCCAAACGCGTTTGCCGCTCCGCATGGCCCGACAGCTAAGCACGGCGCATGCCGGCGTGGGACGACGAGAGCTCCCGCGGCGCACCCGCGCGCGCGGCGGAGATTGTCCGGGGCGGCAGAGGGGATGCGCCGGTCGCGCGCGGCCTCATGCGAACCTCGCCGAGTGCTGGCTGCGCCACGACAAGCCCATGGCCGCTCCACGCGGCGCGTGCCGCCTCGCCTTCCCGTCCAACCCGGGTGAAACTTCCCGCTGCATGCGCAACACGCTCCCCTTCCTCGCCACCTTCCTGCTCCTCGCGCCGGCCGCCTGCGGGAGCAGCGGCCAGAGCCACGTCCTTGCGTTCGCCGACGGCGGCGTCGGCGACACCGATCAAGGAGACGTCCCGGGTCTCAACCCCGACGGCTCCTCCGACGCGGCGTGCGCCGGGGCGACGACGTGCGCGAAGCAGGGGATCGAGTGCGGCTCGGCCGGCGACGGCTGCGGCGGCACGATCCAGTGCGGCACCTGCACGGCGCCGGACATCTGCGGCGGCGGCGGCGTGGCCGGCAAGTGCGGCAAGGCCACCTGCGTGCCGAAGACGTGCGCCGATCTCGGCGCCAACTGCGGCTCGGCCGGCGACGGCTGCGGCGGCACGCTGAGCTGCGGCACGTGCACGGGAGGCCAGACGTGCGGCGGCGGCGGCGTCGCGAGCGTCTGCGGGTCGGGGAGCAGCTGCACGCCGCGCACGTGCGCCGCGTCGTCGGTCAACTGCGGCTCGTTCGCCGACGGCTGCGGGGGGCTCATCGACTGCGGCAGCTGCAGCGGCACGCAGACCTGCGGCGGCGGCGGCATCGCGAACGTCTGCGGCGCGCCGCCGTGCCACCCGAACACCTGCGCCGCGCTCGGCGCCGACTGCGGCCCGGTGGCCGACGGCTGCGGCGGCCTGTTGAGCTGCGGCACCTGCGGCGCGCCGAAGACGTGCGGCGGCGCCGGGACGGCGAGCGCGTGCGGGGTCCCCTCGTCGTGCACGAACCTCTGCCTGAAGCAGGTGACCTGCCCCGTTGCGAGCGTCACCACCACGGTGAGCGGGGTCGTCTACGCGCCGAACGGCGTCGACCCGCTGCCGAACGCGATCGTGTACGTGCCCAACGCGCCCGTGCAGCCGTTCACCCCGGGGGTCAGCTGCGACAACTGCGGCGCGCCCGCCTCCGGCTCGCCGCTCGTGCGCGCGGTCACCGGCGTCGACGGCAAGTTCACCATCGGCAACGTGCCGGTCGGCGCCAACATCCCGCTGGTGATCCAGCTCGGACGCTGGCGCCGCCAGGTGACGATTCCGTCGGTCGCCGCGTGCACCGACACGGCCGTCTCGGCGGCGCTCACCCGCCTGCCGCGCAACCAGTCGGAGGGGGACATCCCGCTCACCGCCTTCTCGACCGGGGCGGTCGACGCGCTCGAGTGCGTGATGCGGAAGATCGGCGTCGACGACGCGGAGTTCACCGCGCCCTCGGGCGGCGGGCGAATCCACCTCTACGAAGGGCTCACCGACCACAACAGCCAAAACGCGACCTCGACGATCTGGGCCTCCGGGGGCGCCATGGCGTCCGGCTCGCCGACCGAAGATCAGCTCTGGACCAGCCTCTCGACGCTCGAGAAGTACGACATGGTGCTCTTTCCTTGTCAGGCCGATCAGGCCAGCCCGACGCTGCGCAGCCCGACGGTGCACCAGAACCTCGTCGACTACACCACCGCCGGCGGCCGCGTGTTTGCGACCCACTTCAGCTACATCTGGCTCTATCAGACGGCCCCCTTCAGCAGCACGGCGAATTGGCACGTCGAGCAGCACCCCTCGCCGGCCAATCAGACCGGCTTCGTCGACACGAGCTTCCCCAAGGGGCTCGCGCTCGCCGAGTGGCTCGTGAACGTCGGCGCGTCGACGACGCTAGGGCAGATCCCGCTCCAGGTGATTCGCCACGATCACGACGCCGTCGTGCCGCCGTCGCAGCAGTGGATGACGATCAACGACGTGAACTTCCCGGGCGCGATCGTCCACTACACCTTCAACACGCCGGTGGGCGCCCCCGCGGCGAGCCAGTGCGGCCGCGTGCTCTTCGACGACTTCCACGTCGAGAACACCAGCTTCGGCCCCACCATCGGCGCCATCTTCCCGGCCGAGTGCGCGGCGGGCCCGATGACGCCGCAGGAGAAGCTGCTCGAGTACATGATCTTCGATCTGGCCTCCTGCGTGACCCCCGACGTCCCGGTCGCGTGCGTGCCCAAGTCGTGCGCCGATCTCGGCGTCGGCTGCGGCCCCGCGGGCGACGGCTGCGGCGGCGCGATCGACTGCGGCAGCTGCACCGCCCCCGCGACGTGCGGCGGCGGCGGCGTGCCGAGCGTGTGCGGCACCCCGACGTGCGCCCCCAAGAGCTGCGCCGACCAGGGGATCTCGTGCGGCCCCGCGGGGGACGGCTGCGGCGGCGCGATCGCGTGCGGCGCGTGCGCGTCTGGGCTCACCTGCGGCGGCGGCGGCAAGCCCGGCGTCTGCGGGAGCGCGGCCTGCGTGCCGCGCAGCTGCGCCGACCAGTCGATCGAGTGCGGTCCGGCCGGGGACGGCTGCGGCAACCTGATCCAGTGCGGCAGCTGCCCGACGGGTCAGACGTGCGGCGGCGGCGGCGTGCCGGGCGTCTGCGGCGCGACGTCGTGCACGCCGAAGACGTGCGTCCAGCTCGGTGCCAACTGCGGGCCGGTCGCCGACGGCTGCGGTCACGTCATCGACTGCGGGACGTGCGTCCTGCCGCAGACCTGCGGCGGCGGCGGCGTGCCGAGCGTCTGCAGCGGCAGCGCGCCGGCCTGACCTTCGACGAGGACTCGATCGCGCGCGCCGAGCCGTTCGAAGCGAACGAGCTCGGCGCGCCGCCGAACGGTGGTCACGCGCGCGCCCTCGCGCGGGCGTCGCGGCGCTCAGCGCTCCTGGTACTCGAAGAGCTTGCCGAGCGCGTCGATCGCGCGCTGCACGATCTTCGTGTACGGCGGGTAGAAGAGCCTCACGGTCGCGAGCCGGCTCTGCACCATGACGGCGCGCTCGTGCGAGAAGGTCTTGAAGCCGTAGACGCCGTGGTAGTTGCCGGTGCCGCTCGCGCCGATGCCGCCGAAGGGGAGGTCGGGGTTGGCGAGGTGGATGATGCAGTTGTTGACGCACGTGCCGCCGGCCGTCGTGTTCGACAGCAGGCGGTCGATGTTCGCCTGGCTGCTGCTGAAGACGTACATCGCGAGCGGCTTGCCGCGCTTGCGGATCGCCGCGAGCACCTCGTCGATCGTCTCGTAGGGGAGCACGGGCATCACGGGGCCGAAGAGCTGGGGGTCCATCACCGGCATGTCGTCGGTGACGCCCGACAGGATGGTCGGCGCGAGGTAGCGCTCGTCGAGGTCGGCCACGCCGCCGATCTCGAGGCGCGCGCCGCGCGCGACGGTGCCGTCGAT